>DATNKF010000444.1:0-3830 GCA_035603555.1 Allostellaceae bacterium | reverse complement strand
ATAGCCGCCGGTGGCGAGGATCACGATATGGGCGCGAAAGCGGTGCAAGGTGCCGTCTTCGAGGTTCCACGCCATCACCCCGCGGCAGACACCCTCATCGTCCATGATCAGGTCGAGCGCGAAAAACTCGACAAAGAATTCCGCGCTGTGACGCAGGCATTGCTGGTAGAGGGTGTGGATGATCGCGTGGCCGGTTCGGTCGGCGGCGGCACAGGCGCGCCTGGCTGGATCGCCCTCACCATAATCTCTCATATGGCCGCCAAACGGCCGCTGGTAGATCCGCCCATCATCGGTGCGCGAGAACGGCACACCGAAATGCTCGAGCTCGATTACGGCGGGGATCGCATTGCGGCACATGTATTCGATCGCGTCCTGGTCGCCGAGCCAGTCCGACCCCTTGACCGTGTCGTACATGTGCCAGCGCCAGTCGTCCTCGCCCATATTGCCGAGTGCCGCGCTGACCCCGCCCTGGGCCGCGACGGTGTGGCTGCGGGTCGGGAACACCTTACTGATGCACGCGGTTTTGAGCCCTTCGGCGGTCGCTCCCAGGGTTGCGCGCAGCCCAGCGCCGCCGGCGCCGACGACGACGATGTCATAGCTGTGATCGGTTATCGTGTAAGCCGGCGGCATCACGGGACCCCAGTCAGCTCGTTCCCAAGGCCATGCTGAGCACGGCGAAGATCCCGGCGACGGCCAAGGCAAAGCACGCCAGGCGCACGACAATAAGAAGACCGAGCTTGGCGAGGTCGGTGTGGATGTAATCCTCGATCACGACCTGCAGCCCAAGGGATGCATGCCAAAAGGTCGCGATCAGCAGCAGCACCAACAGAATTGACGGCAGGGGACGGCCGACCCAGTCCCGCACGGCGTCGATATCGGCGCTGGAAAGCCGGACGACGGCGGCGACGAACCATAGAGTGAGCGGCACCAGTGCCACCGCAGTGACGCGCTGAAGCCACCAATGCTCGACGCCCTCCTTGGCCGAACCCAGGCCGATCGCCCGACCGAGCGGCGAGCGTAGCCGCGCTGCCGCCATCTCAGTCTGCCCAGCCGGAGATCACGGCACCCCACGCGATCAGCGTCAACAGAGCCGTCCCCCCTAAGACCAACCATCCCCCGAGATAGGTGGATTTCAGATCGAGCCCGTGCCCGGTATCCCAAACGAGATGCCGGATCCCGTTGCACAGATGGTAGAAGAGCGCCACGCTCCAGCCGAGCAGCAGCACGAGGCCGAGCCAGGAAGCGAGAAACTCCGCGACAGCGTCAAAGGTTTCGGGGCCCGAAGCGGCGGCTACGAGCCACCAGACGAGTACCACCGTGCCGATGCTCAGCCACACCCCGGCGGCGCGGTGGAGGATCGACAGGACCGAGGTGAGTTGCCAGCGATAGATCTGAAGATGCGGCGAAATCGGCCGGTCGGCGGATCTCATCTACGTCAGGCCCGGCATTTGGTGCTCCAAACGATCGCGGCGGCCACGCAGCGGCCGCCGCCGTCTCCGGGTCCTTAGACCGCGTGCTGAGGAGTGTCAACGGACGCGATCTGTTCGATCCCCTCGGCGAGCCCCAGCAGCCGTCGTGCATTCTCGACATGAAGGCTTTCGATCAGCTTACCGTCGACCAGCACAACACCCTTGCCGGCGGCTGCTGCCGCGGCGTGCGCGGCGATAATGCGGCGCGACCACTCGATCTCCTCGGCGCTCGGCGCGAAGGCGGCGTTCGCCGGTCCAATCTGCGTTGGATGGATCAACGTCTTGCCATCGAAGCCGAGCTCTCGGCCCTGGCGGCAGACGAGGGCAAAGCCTTCCTCGTCGGAGAGGTCGAGATGGACGCCGTCGAGGATGGCGAGGCCATGGGCGCGAGCAGCCAGCATCGCGAGGCCCAGCGCGGTGATCAGCGGTAGGCGGTCGCGTGTTGCAACAGCATGCAGATCCTTCGTCAGATCCGACGTCCCGAGGACCAGCACGGCAAGACGCGGACTGGCGGCGGCGATCTCGCGCGCTTCGAGAATGCCGAGCGGCGTCTCGATCATGCACCACACGGCGAGCTGCTCCGGCGCGCCCAGCGCCTCGAGCAGTGACACCGTCAACCGCACCCGATCGGCGCTCTCCACCTTGGGCAGCAACACCGCGTCGATCGGCAATGTCGCCGCGGTGGCGAGATCGGCGTGGCCCCACGGCGTGTCGAGCGGATTGACGCGTAGCACAATCTCCCGCCCGCCATAGCCGCCGGCAGCGAGCGCCGCCGCGACGATCGCCCGGGCCTCCTCTTTCGCCTGCGCCGCGACCGCATCTTCGAGATCGATGATCAGCCCATCGGCCGGCAGGCTGCGCGCCTTTTCCAGGGCTCGCGGGTTCGAGCCGGGCACGAAGAGAAGGCTGCGGCGTGGGCGAAAGACAGCGGGCATCACCCTCTCCTTTCACGATGCTGTTATACCAGTGACAACGGCCGGTTCGAAGGAAATGCGCTACAGTATCGCCGGCGGAGGGGCGGAAATGAATGAGACGGGCGCGAGGCCCGATAACGCGGAACGCGCATTCTGGTCGTGGCTCGGTTTTTGGGGCCAATTCCTGGTCCTCGGGCTGCTCGCCGTGATCGGCGCGCTCGTCGCCAGCGCCGATGAGCGGCCCGGCGACTACCAGTGCGGCATGCTGCTGAGCCTCGCGGCGATTGCCCTCGGTTTTCTGCGGCTGAAGCATCAATTGGACGGCCGGGCGCCGGGTTGGGACACCTTTCTGCTCGTCGACGACATGAAGAGCCTGGCTCTCGTGATCCCGCTGTTCGTCGTCATCGGGCTCGCGGGTCTGTTCCTCGCTCATGCCTGGGAGAGCGGTGCGATGCATGCCGCCGGGGTCGGTCTGTTCGGCGCCAGCGGCGTCATCGTCTTCCTCAACCTCAAGAATGTCTTCGACCGCATGGGTCCGGACGCGTCCTGACATGCCGACCGTGCTCTCCGTCCAATCCTGGGTCGCGTGCGGCAATGTCGGCAATACCGCGGCCCTCTTCCCGTTGCAGCGCCTCGGCTGCGAGACCTGGTCGCTCAACACCGTCGCGTTCTCGAACCATACTGGCTACGCGAGGTGGCGCGGCAATACTGTTCCGGCGAGCGAGATCGCCACTCTGTTCGAGGGCATTGCCGAATTGGGCGTGCTGCCGCGCTGCGACGCGGTGCTGTCGGGCTATCTCGGCGAAGCCGAGACCGGTCCGGTGCTGCTCGACATCGTAGCCCGGGTCAAGAAGGCAAATCCTCGCGCGCTGTTCTGCTGCGATCCTGTCATGGGGGACATTGGTCTTGGGTATTATGTCCGCGCCGGCATTCCCGAGTTCTATCGCGATCGCGCGCTGGCGCTGGCCGACGTCGTGACGCCGAATCGTTTCGAGCTCGAATGGCTGGCCGGAGTTCCGGTGCGAAGCTTGCCGGAGGCCGCGGCCGCTGCGGAGGGGCTGCGGCAACGCGGGCCGGGCATCGTCCTGGCGACCAGTCTCGAACCGGGCGCCGACCGCATCGCGGCGGTCGCCGCCGGACCCGACGGCGTGTGGGCGGTCGAGACGCCGCGCCTGCCGATCGAAGCGACCGGTTGCGGCGATGCCGTGGCCGCACTCTTCTTGGGCTGGCTGCTCAAGGGCAAACCGGTGCCCGACGCGCTCGCGGCGACGATCGCCGCGATCTACGCGGTGATCGAGGCGACGATGCGCTCCGGCAGCGGCGAATTGGCGCTCGTTGCCGCCCAGGACGAGCTCGTCTCGCCGAGCCGACCGGTGTCCGTGCGGCGGCTCTAGCCTGCACTTCTCACAAGTTCGAGGGACGTAGGGCGGAAAAGCGCAGCGCATTC
>DATNKF010000443.1:0-2567 GCA_035603555.1 Allostellaceae bacterium | reverse complement strand
TCGGTCTGCGCCACCGGGGTCGATTACCGCCGATTA
Source organism: Allostellaceae bacterium (assembly GCA_035603555.1). GTDB lineage: Bacteria > Pseudomonadota > Alphaproteobacteria > ATCC43930 > CGMCC-115725 > AP-15. The sequence continues at coordinate 2,531 of DATNKF010000443.1, read as the reverse complement.
GGGCTGCCGAACGAGGACCGCCTGTTCGGAGCGGGGGTTTACTACGGCGCCGGGGCGAGCGAGGCCATGCTGTGCGGCCGCCAGGAGGTTTTTTTGGTCGGCGGCGGCAACTCGGCCGGCCAGGCGGCATTGCATTTTGCCCGGTACGCCGCCGGGGTGAACATGGTCGTTCGCGAAGATTCGCTGAGCGTCTTCATGTCGGAATATCTGATCGACCGGATTCGCGCCGAACCGAAGGTTAAGGTCTTTTTGAACATCGAGGTGATTGCCTTGCACGGGGATCGCATCCTCCAGGCAATCACGCTCAGAAATAACGCGACTGGGCAGGAATGGACGGCAGAAACCGGCTGGCTCTTTCTGTGCCTCGGCGGCGTGCCGCAGACGCAATGGGCCGCGGAAGCCGGCGTTGTTTGCGACAGCGGTGGATACATCGTCACCGGCTCCGATCTGCTGAAAAATGACAAGCCGCCCGAGAGCTGGGTTCTCGACCGCAAACCCTTCGCAATGGAAACCAGCCTGCCCGGCGTATTCGCGGCGGGCGATGTCAGGGCCGGGTCGATTAAGCGCTTCGCTTCGGCCGTCGGCGAGGGGGCATGGACTATTGCCTCTGTCCATCGATTCCTGGCGGACGGGTGATCGAGCGATCCGGTGGCCATGGGAGAGGCGAAATATGACACCCAAACGCTTCCGTGATCGCCGGGAAGCGGGGCGGCTGCTGGCAGCAAAGCTCGCCGCCTACGCCAATCGGCCGGATGTGATCGTACTGGCACTGCCGCGTGGCGGTGTGCCGGTCGCGTATGAAGTAGCCCGCGCGCTCGGGGCGCCGCTGGACGTCTTCGTCGTCCGCAAGCTCGGCGTCCCTGGCTACGAAGAGCTCGCAATGGGTGCCGTTGCAACCGGCGGCGCGCGCGTCCTCAACGAGCAAATCGTCCGAGACCTGCGTATTCCGGACTATGTGATCGACCGTGTCGAGGCGGAGGAACGCGAAGAGCTGGCGCGGCGCGAGCGTGCTTATCGGGGTGGTCGTCCGCCTCTCGATGTGCATGGTCGGACCGTGATCCTGGTCGATGACGGGCTGGCGACCGGTGCCACGATGCGCGCGGCCGTCAAGGCATTGCGGCAGCGCGAACCTGCCCGGATCATTGTGGCGGTACCGACGGCATCGCCCGAGACCTGTGAAGAGTTGAGAGCCGAGGTCGACGAGGTCGTCTGCGCGATCACACCGGAACCCTTTCACGCTGTCGGCTACTGGTACGAGGACTTCACTCAGACCACGGATCAAGAGGTCCGCGAGCTGCTCGCTCATCCCGAGGAGGTGCCCGCAACAACGGGCCCCGCTGACACGACGGTTCCTGAAGCGGTGCGCGGTGCGGCCCATCGACTGACCGGCGCTGCCGAGGACTATGACCCGCTGATGGATCTGATCGGCGACGCCCGTTTTGTGCTGCTCGGCGAGGCGTCCCACGGCACGTACGAATTCTACCACGAGCGTGCTCGGATCACGCGACGGCTGATCGAGGAGAAGGGCTTTACTGCCGTCGCGGTCGAAGCGGACTGGCCCGACGCCTACCGGGTCAACCGTTATGTCCGCGGCGCCGGCGAGGATTTTGATGCCGCGGAAGCGCTCGCCGATTTCCGGCGCTTCCCGAGGTGGATGTGGCGCAACACCGAAGTGGTGGATTTCATCGACTGGCTCCGGGGGCACAACGACGCGCTTGCCCCGAATCTCGAAAAGACCGGCTTCTACGGTCTCGATCTCTACAGCCTCCGTGCCTCGATGAAGGCCGTGCTGCAATATCTCGAGCAGGTCGACCCTGACGCGGCAAGGCGAGCCCGGGCTCGCTACGCCTGCTTCGACCATTTCGGCCCGGACCCTCAGATCTATGGCTTTATCGCCGCCAGCGACCTCGACAGATCCTGCAAAGACCAGGTCGTCAGCCAACTCGTCGAGTTGCGCCGCCGTGCCACCGAGTACGCGAAGCGCGATGGAAGCATCGCGGAGGAGGAGTTCTTTTACGCCGAGCAGAATGCGCGCGTGGTCAAGAACGCCGAAGAATATTACCGGTCGATGTTTTTCGGCGAAGTGTCGTCGTGGAACCTGCGCGACGGCCATATGGTCGAGACGCTCGAGGCGCTGATCGCGCATCTCGGTCGGCAAGGTCGGCGCGCCAAGGTCATTGTCTGGGCGCATAATTCGCATTTGGGCGACGCCCGGGCAACCGCGATGGGTCGACGCGGGGAGGTGAATGTCGGCCAGCTGGTGCGCCAAGAATATGGCCGCGAGGCCGTGCTGGTCGGATTCACCACAGACCACGGGACGGTCACCGCCGCCTCCGACTGGGACAGCGCGGCCGAGCGCAAGCACGTACGACCGGCGCTTGCCGGCAGCTGGGAGGCCCTGTTCCACGCGAGCTTACCCTCCCGCTTTCTCCTCAACTGGCGTGGCAATCGGGCGTTGAGCCAGGCATTGCGCGAACCGCGGCTCGAGCGGGCGATCGGGGTCATCTACCGCCCCGAAACCGAGCGCGCGA
>DATNKF010000442.1:0-2633 GCA_035603555.1 Allostellaceae bacterium | reverse complement strand
TCAGATTTAATGCGCGGATCGAGTCGATCGCGGCGTGGCGCAGTGCTTCGGCATCGATCTCCCGAGATGCGGCGCGCTCCGGGATCAGCCGTGGCGCAGGCTGCCCCCAGGAGGGTCCGCGCCGCTCGGCGAGTGCGGCCGCGGCATCATCGTCCAACTCCGAGAAAAACCTGCGCCAGCTCTCGTCGACCGCATTGGGATCTTCGAGAAAGCGCGCATAGAGTTCGGCAATGAAGCCGGCATTGGCGCCGGTCAGAAACGTCGTACCGTTCAAATCAGCCATGGTCGAACCTTACAGTGACGATTGTTAATTCGTCATCGGAGGTCCGCCCTGCAACAAACGGGCCCGATCAACCCCTGAGTAAGTCCCGCATCGTCGTGCCGATCGCGGCGGGCGACTCGGCGACAACCACCCCGGCGCTGCGCAATGCCTCCATCTTGTCGCCGGCACCGCCCTTGCCGCCGGTGATGATGGCACCTGCGTGACCCATGCGCCGGCCCGGTGGTGCCGTGGCGCCGGCGATAAACCCGACAACGGGCTTTTTCCTGCGCGCCGACTTTAGGAAATCGGCGCCGTCCTCCTCCGCGCTGCCGCCGATTTCGCCGATCATGACGATGGCCTCGGTCTCGTCATCGGCGAGAAACATCTCGAGGATCTCGACAAAATTGGTGCCGTTGACCGGGTCGCCGCCGATCCCGACACAGCTCGACTGGCCCAGACCGACCGCGGTCGTCTGGGCCACCGCCTCATAGGTCAAGGTGCCCGACCGCGAGACGATGCCGATCGGGCCGCGGCGGTGGATGTGGCCGGGCATGATGCCGATCTTGCATTCATCCGGTGTGATGACGCCCGGGCAATTCGGTCCGATCAGACGCGAGCGGCCGCCGGAAAGGGAGCGCTTGACGTGAACCATGTCGAGGACCGGAATGCCCTCGGTGATGCAGATTATCAGCGGGATCTCGGCGTCTGCCGCCTCGAGGATCGCATCGGCGGCGAAGGGCGGCGGCACGTAGATGACGCTCGCATCACAGCCGGTGGCGGCGCACGCTTCGCGGACGGTGTTGAAGACCGGCAGGTCGAGGTGCTTCGTGCCGCCTTTGCCCGGGGTGACACCGCCGACCATCTTGGTGCCGTAAGCGATCGCCTGCTCGGAGTGGAAGGTGCCCTGGGCACCGGTGAAGCCCTGGCAGATTACCTTGGTGGAGGCGTCGACGAGGATCGCCATCAGCCGGCCTCCTTGACCGCGGCAACCACTTTCTCGGCGGCGTCCACGAGGTTCTCGGCGGCGAGGATCGGCAGGCCGGACTGCTGCAGGATGCGCTTGCCGAGATCGACATTGGTGCCTTCGAGGCGGACGACGAGCGGGACGTGCAGATTGACCTCGCGCGCCGCGGCGACGACCCCTTCGGCGATCACGTCGCAGCGCATGATCCCGCCAAAGATGTTGACAAGCATCCCCTCGACGTTCGGGTCGCTGAGGATCAGCTTGAACGCGGTCGCCACCCGCTCGCGCGTGGCGCCGCCGCCGACGTCGAGAAAGTTCGCCGGGCTGCCGCCGTGCAACTTGATGATGTCCATCGTCGCCATCGCCAGGCCGGCGCCGTTGACCATGCAGCCGATATTGCCGTCGAGCTTGATGTAATTGAGCGCGTGCCGGCCGGCTTCGAGCTCGGTCGGGTCCTCCTCGTCCTCATCCCGCAAGGCTGCAATTTCCGGATGGCGAAAGAGTGCATTGTCGTCAAAGCCCATCTTGGCATCGAGGGCCAACAGTTGGCCCGACCCTGTCACCACGAGCGGATTGATTTCGACGACCGAGGCGTCGAGGTCGCAAAACGCCCGGTAGAAAGCCGTAATGAATTTTACCGCGACACCGATCTGGGCTCCCTCCAATCCGAGACCATAGGCCATCTTGCGGGCGTGAAACGGCTCGATGCCGCTTGCGGGGTCGATGGGCACTTTGAGGATCTTCTCGGGTGAACGGGCCGCCACCTCCTCGATCTCGACCCCGCCCTCGGTCGAGCCGATCAATGTCACCCGCCCCGTATCGCGATCGATCAGGAGGCCGAGATAGAGCTCGCGGGCGATGTCGCAGCCTTCCTCGACATAGACCCGCTTGACCTCGCGGCCCGCGGGCCCGGTCTGATGGGTCACGAGCTTCTGTCCAAGCATCGCGCGAGCCGCTGCCGCGACTTCGTCTCCCGAGCGGGCGAGCTTGACCCCGCCGGCCTTGCCGCGCCCGCCGGCATGGATCTGCGCTTTCACCACCCAGACCGATCCGCCGAGCCGACGCGCCACCTCGATCGCTTCGTCGGCGGTGTAGGCCACCCCACCATGCGGCACCGCGACGCCGAATTTCGCCAGCAGCTCTTTCGCCTGGTATTCGTGGATGTTCATCGTCTCTCCTTCCCCGTCACCCCCGCGAAAGCGGGGGTCCAGGAGGGTCGCTTGAACCGTGGGCATCTGGATTCCCGCTTTCGCGGGAATGACGACCGGGGTGACAATCGGGATTTCATCATCGGCTTGGGCGTTCAGCCCAGGATCTTCATGCCTTTGACGACCTCGATCAGCTCGCGGACCGCGGCTGCCGATTTATCGAACGCCGCCTTCTCCTCGTGATCGAGCTCGATCTCGA
>DATNKF010000441.1:0-6635 GCA_035603555.1 Allostellaceae bacterium | reverse complement strand
GAGCAAAGCCGGGAGCAGCACGCCTATTTTGCGCCGGGGATTCACAGATCACCCCCGATCAGCCGCTCGATCGCGGCAAGCTGGCGCTGCTGATCGAACTCGGCGCTGAGCAGCTCGATCCGCAGATTGGCGAGATCGTGCTCCGCGCGCAGCACGTCGACAAGCTCGGCGCGTCCCAGGCCGTAACCCGCAACACCGGACCGCAGCAGCGCCTGGCTCTGCGGCAACAATTGCGTGCGGATCAGATCGGCGGTCTTGCGACTGCCGGCGAGGTCGGCTGTGAACTCCCCGAGCTCGCCTTGGATCTGCAGCTCCTGCGCTTGCCGGCGCGCCTGCGCGGCGCCAACCTGGGCGGCGGCTTCGCGCTGCTGCGCCTCATGCAGGCTCCACCGCAGTGGCACGCGCAGACCGATCTCCGCCAGATACCCATTGGGGCCGTTGCCGGTGCGGTCGATCGCGCCCGCCTTCAGCATCACGTCCGGATACCAGTTCTTGTCGGCGAGCTGCTTGCCGGCGGCGGCCGCTGCGATCTGCGCGTCGCGGCCGGCGAGGGACGGATTGCCGGCGCGGGCCCGCTGCATCAGGGCATCCGGTGCGAGTGCAGCCGCGGAGGGCAGAGCGCGTAATTTCACCGGCCGCGCTAACGGCGCATCGATCGGCCGGCCCAGCAACGCGTTGAGGCGCGCGGCGGCGCTGCGGCGCCTAGTCTCCAGGCGGACGATGTCGGTCGCGAGCCGGGTGATCTCGACTTCGGCCTTGTAGACTTCCTGCTGCGAACCTCGGCCCTGCGCGTAACGGTCTCGCGCGACACGCGCCATATCGTGTACGACCCGATGCAGATCCTCGGTCGTGCGGATCGCCTGGTCGGACTGGTAGTACTGGGCAAAGGCGACCTTGACCTTTTCGATGAGCTCGGCCTCGGTCACGCGCGTATCGGCGCGGCTGCGCGCCACATCGGCGTTGGCCTGGTCGCGCCGCAGGTCGAGCTTGCCCCACAGCGGGAATTCCTGCTCGACCGTGAACAGCATTTTGTTCTGACGCGGCCCGCCGGTGCGGTCGATTTCATCGGAGGTGACGCGCAGCGTCGGATCCGCGAGGGAACCTGCAATAGCAACCCGCGCCTGTGCCGCTTCGGTATCGAGCGCCCGCGCCCCAAGCTCGGGGCTGAGCCGCCGCGCGATTGCCAATACCTCATCGAGGGTGGCGCCGGGTGCCTGCAACGCTACCGGCGCCTCGGCGCATGCCGGTGCCGCCACAAGGAGGATTGCCAGCAACGCAAGCGTCGAGGTGACGAGCGGCGCCGGCGGTGATCGGGAGAGTTGGCGCGGCATCTCACTTCGCCTCATAGACGAGGTTGCCGCGCACCGTCCCAGCCTCGCCTTGCACCTTGGCGCCGAGATTGAGTGCCCATTTGCCGGCCATGCCGGTCTCGATCTGGAAGCGATAAATCCCGGGCTGATCCGAGGGCAAGGGGGTGACCTTGCCGGTCATCTCGGCCATGCCGCCCGGCCCCATATCCGTCTTGCTCTCGAACAGGACGGCGCCGGCGACCGGCTTGTTGTCGGGCACGTGAACCAGGCGAACCGTGACGGCGGTTTTGCCCGGGCCCGCCGGCTGCGCCTGGACCAGCTCGAAGCGGTAGTCTTTAGGAGCTGCGAGGCCGTATGCCGCCAAAAATAGCGAGGCGGCAAGGAAGGCGGCGCCCGCGAAGGCGCGCGCGTCAATATGTAACCGCATGATCAGATCCCATTCTATGCCGCCACGGATTAGGCGGCCGCGTGTCGCCTGGAGTAACGCTGGCCGTTGGAAGGTCGCGGCGGCGGGACCCGCCGGAAACGGAACCAGCGAGCGGAAGACAACCGCCGACCAAAGTCGGCCAGCTCCGGTTCAGGCGATGGAGATGGGAGGGCCGAGAGCGGGCTTGATCGTGCGCCCGCGCAGCGCTTCGGATGCGTTGTCGTAGATCACCGACGACCAGCCCGTCGTGGTGAAAAGACTGAGATCCGGTGTCGGCACGCTGACTAGAAGAATGCAACCGATGTCGGTCACGCAATTTGGCGGCATGCCTTTGCATGGCATCTTGTCGCCCGAGCCGTCCGGCTCGTGGGTTATGCCGTTCATCGGGGAACCGCTCATATCGGCGTTGGCCACATGGGTCGGCGCGGCCTGCAGCATCGTGGCGCCGATATACGCGGCCACGACGAGAAGCGCCAAAATCCGAGAGGGCGGTTTCGCCAACATCGCAATCAGAATACTACCCCGGCTAAACCGCATCAACCGATCTTATAATTGCCAAATTGGCACCGCATATTCTCGACCGATGATGCTTCGAGCCCCTCACCCTCCCGCTACGGGTCCCTCCCGTTTCCAAAGTCGCAATATGAGCCCAAAAATGCCATATTTTGTCCGTCCCTGCTCCCTCCCTCAGAGCCCCTTTTGCGCTCCCTGCAAAGGGCGACCGATGGACCGCTGGCGCGTCGCGGTTCGAGCTCTCAAGTCTTTGATCTGGCGTGTTTTGTCGGTGATGATGGGCAGCGCTGCGAGCGGCGACTGCGAATTTTCTCCCTGCTATTCCCCGACGACAGGGAATTTCCCGATGACGCCGGGCGCACCCGTCCCTTTTTCGCCACACTTGCCGCAAGGCTTGTCGAGGCGCGAGCTAGGCGGCGCGGCGGCTGCGCACGCGGTGCGGCGAGACCTCACACGTCGAGATCGCGGGCGAAGCGGGCGTTTTTTTGAATGTATTCGAAGCGCAGCTCGGGGCGCCGTCCCATCAAGGTTTCGACCAGCGCTCTGGTCCGTCCGTATTCTTCATCGGGCAGCTCGATCGCCGCCGGATCGGGCTTCTGCGGCAAGGTCACCCGCAACAATATGCGCTGGGCCGGGTCCATCGTCGTTGCTTTGAGATAGCGTGCGGGCATCTCGCCGAGGCCTTTGAAGCGACTGACTTCGATCTTGCCGCGCCCGGAGAAGGCGCTCTGCAGCAGCTCTTCGCGATGCGCGTCGTCGCGGGCGTAGAAGGTCACCTCGCCCTGGGTCAGGCGATAAAGCGGCGGCAGGGCCAAAAAGAGGTGCCCGTTCTCGACCAGTTTCGGCATCTCGCGGAAGAAGAAGGTCATCAACAGCGATGCGATATGGGCCCCGTCGACATCGGCGTCGGTCATGATGACAACCCGCTCGTAGCGCAGGGCCTCCTCCCGGTATTGCGCGCCGGAGCCGGCACCAAGAGCCAGGATGATGTCGGCGAGCTCCTGATTGCCGCGCATCTTGTCGGCCGATGCACTCGCGACGTTCAAGATCTTGCCGCGCAACGGCAGGATCGCCTGGGTCTCGCGGTTGCGCGCCTGCTTGGCCGAACCGCCGGCGCTGTCGCCTTCGACAAGAAAGATCTCGGTGCCCGCCGCACTGTCGCGTGTGCAATCGGCGAGCTTTCCCGGCAGGCGGAGCTTGCGGGTCGCACTCTTGCGCGCCAGCTCGCGTTGCTGGCGTCGGCGCTGGCGCTCTTCCGCCCGTTCCACAATTCGGTCGAGGAGCAGCCGCGAGGTTGTCGGATCGGCGCTCAGCCAATGATCGAAATGATCCTTGACCGCGTTCTCGACGAGCCGCGCCGCCTCGCTCGAAGCGAGCCTCTCCTTGGTCTGACCTTGGAACTGGGGGTCGCGGATGAACAGCGACAGCAGCATCGCCGTGTTTGCCGAAACGTCTTCTCCGGTGGCCTGGGCTACCCGGCGATTGTTGACCAGCTCGCCATACCCCTTGATCCCGCGCAACAGCGCGCTGCGCAGACCAGCTTCGTGGGTCCCTCCTTCAGGGGTCGGTATGGTGTTGCAATAGGAATGGCTGAAGCCGTCTTCCTCGTCTTCGGGCCACGCTATCGCCCACTCGACGCTGCCGCCTTCGGCAAAATCGACGCGGCCGAGAAACGGCCGCGACGTCAGAATCGGCCGCCCATCGAGGCTCGCCGAGAGGAAGTCGCCGAGCCCGCCCGGAAAGTGCAGCCGCGCCTCGGCCGGAACTCCCTCCGGCCGGGGCAATGCGGGATCGCAGCTCCACCGAATCTCCAATCCCCGAAACAGATAAGCCTTGGAGCGCGCCATGCGGTAAAGCGTCGCCGGCCGAAATCGGATGTCGCCGAAGATCTCGGGATCGGGATGGAACCGCAAGGTCGTGCCGCGGCGGTTATTCACCGGACCGCGGTCGATGAGGCCGGACTCCGGCACCCCGCGGCGGTAGCTCTGGCTCCACACCCGCCGATCGCGCGCCACCTCGACCTCGAGCCGGTCGGCAAGGGCATTGACGACGCTGACCCCGACGCCGTGCAGACCGCCCGAGGTCCGGTATGCGTCGCCCCCGAACTTGCCGCCGGAATGCAGGGTCGTCAGGATCACCTCGAGTGCGGATTTCTTCGGGAAGCGGGGATGAGGATCGATCGGGATCCCGCGGCCGTTGTCGCGGACCGTCACCCAGTCGCCGGCGGCGAGCTCGATCTCGATGCGCGTGGCATGGCCGGCAACGGCCTCGTCCATGGCGTTGTCGAGCACCTCGGCAACGAGGTGATGCAGCCCGCGCTCGTCGGTTCCGCCGACAAACATGCCAGGGCGGCGACGAACCGGCTCCAGTCCCTGGAGGACTTCGATATCCTTCGCGGAATAGCTGTCCGCCGTTCGCGGGTTCGGCATATCGAAGAGGTCGGGCATGGCGCGAATATAAGGATGGTCACCGTCGGCGCAAGCAGCATGCGGTATCAACAAGGCCGCAGGCCAACTAAATATTGGAAGCATCGGCGGCGTTCAGAGCCTGCCGCCCGATCCGCCACGGCAAATCCGCCATCTCCCCGGGAACCTGCTGGGATGCGCTGGGGTTTGCGGCTATGATGGCTCCGACGATGATGACCAACGAGCGCAAGATCTGGGAAGCGGCCTTGCTTCTCGTGCGCCGGCATGGCGCAGCCGCTGCGCAAATTGCGCAGCAGGAGGTCCAGCGCTTGCGCAGCGGTGACGACGAGCTGACCTGCGTCGTCTGGTGTTGGATCGCCCGCTCGACGGCGGAATTGCTGCGCCCGGTCCCCGGCAAGGGTGAGCGGGTGCACTGAGTTCCGGCGAAGCAAGGCTCCCTGACCTCGCGCATTTGTAAAGCCGCGGCCCCACCGGCTCTTCACGGCCGGCCCCGGCGATCCGATATCCGGTTCCGTCGCACTCGTATCCGAGAGGAAATGTCATGGCAGAGGGCCTGTTGGGTCGCCTCGGGGGCAGAGGACATTCGCCGCCCAAGAAATTCCCAGTGGCGATGAGCGAGGAGGAGTGGCGACGCAAACTTCCGCCGGCGGCGTATCGAGTCCTACGTGAGCACGGTACCGAACGGGCCGGGTCGAGCCCGCTTGACAAGGAATATGGCGCGGGCCTCTACCGCTGCGCCGGTTGCGGCCAGCCGCTTTTTGCCTCGGATGCCAAATTCGACAGCGGCACCGGCTGGCCGAGCTTCTCGGCGCCGGTCGAACAGGGCGTCGAGACGCAGACCGACCGCAGCTTTTTCATGACCCGCACCGAAGTCCATTGCAGCCAATGCGGCGGTCACCTCGGCCATGTCTTTGATGACGGTCCTAAGCCCACCGGGCTGCGCTACTGCATGAACGGCGCAGCGCTCGACTTTCATCGCGGCGAGAAGCCCCCCGAAACCGAGGGCAGCGGCAAGAGCTGAGGGGCTACCGGGAAAAGCGAGCGGGTGCCGTCTCCATCGGCCTCGGCCTCGATTGCGGCGATGTCTTCGCTGCCGGGGGCAGCGGTCGGCCGAGATTCGGCAGCAGCGCCGTCAGCAAGCCGATCGCCGGCAGGAACGCGCATAACTGATAGACGGTGTCGATGCTGGTTGCATCGGCCACCCGGCCGAGCACCGCCGCTCCGATTCCGGCCATGCCGAACGACAAGCCAAAGAACAGCCCCGCGACCATGCCGATCCGGCCGGGCACCAACTCCAGCGCATAGACGATGATCGCCGAAGAGGCCGACGCCAGGATCATCCCGATCACGACGGTCAGGATGCCGGTCCAGAACAGGTTGGCGTAGGGCAGCACCAGGGTGAACGGCAGCACCCCGACGATCGATACCCAGATCACGGCCTTGCGGCCGATCCGGTCGCCCACCGGACCTCCGATCAACGTGCCCACCGCGACGGAAGCGAGAAAAGCGAACAGATAGATTTGCGCGTTTTCGATCGACACATTGAATTTGTCGATCAGATAGAAGGTGTAATAGCTGTTGAGGCTGGTCGTGTAGAAGGCTTTGGAGAAGATCACCGCCAGCAGGATCACGACCGACCAGCCGATCCGGCGGCGCGACAGAAGCGGCCCCTCGGCCATGTATCGTCCGGCCGCCCGCGGCGGTGCGGCGCGCTCCCGGCGGTACCAGTTACCGACCGCGAACAGCACCGTCATCGCCAGCAACGCCGCGGCGGAGAACCATGCGATGCTCGACTGGCCCCATGGGATCACGATAAACGCGGCCAGCACCGGCCCGAGCGACGAGCCGACATTGCCGCCGACCTGGAACACCGATTGCGCCAGGCCATGGCGCCCACCCGAAGCCATCCGGGCGACACGCGAAGCCTCGGGGTGGAACACCGCGGAACCGACGCCGACC
>DATNKF010000440.1:0-2539 GCA_035603555.1 Allostellaceae bacterium | reverse complement strand
GATCCACTGCTCCGAGGCTCCCCATTCCTCCTTTTCGCCGTGCTGATCCATCGCGTCGTCCGTGACCTCGGTCAAGCGTCATTCGTGGAGGAGTGGGTTGGACCGCGGCAGCGCGTGCCCGTGTTCGATACCGGCAGCTTGCGAGATTTTGGAGCTGATCCGCTCCGGCGCTTGTTCCTTGCCCAGCTGCTCGCCTCGTACACGAAGGTCGCCAGTGGCAGCACGCTCGTCAAAACCAATCGGGGATGGCGGCGCCGGCGCTTTAGTGAGCTCGATCCCATGCGGCTCATCGAGCTGGCGGAAATAGTCCCAGAGGCGGACCGTCCCTCGGTCTACCGCCGGCTGGGCGATCTCTCGCTTTTCTTGACGGGCATTTTTCCCGATTACGCCGGCGAGCAGTTGGTCGCGGAGCGCGAGCGCCGGCAACTGGAGCGCGCTCTGGGGACGGCGGATCGCGAGCAGTCGGAGCGCCAGGACAGCGTCTGGCTGCTCGAGCAGCTCGGACGGCGTGCCTACCGCATCGCCCAGCACGGCGCGGATCGCCGGGCGGCGATGACCCGCGTGCTCGCCGAGGTCAGCGAGAATTTCGCGGCCGCCCGCCGTGTCCTGAACTTTCTGACCGACCGCTACCTCTTCCCCATGCGGCGCCAGTGGTTCGGGAGCGGTTGATGTCGAGTTGGGCCGAATTTGCCTCCGCCGAGCCGGCGCTCGCGAGCCGCGTTCAGGAACGATTCGGCATCCGCAAGCACAAGACGCTGGCGACCCTGCGAAAGGATGGCTCGCCGCGGATTAGCGGCATCGAGGTGGAGTTCGCGAACGGCGAGCTCTTCCTTGGGATGATGCCGGACTCGCTCAAGCTGCGCGACCTGGAGCGCGATCCGCGCCTGGCGATCCATAGCCCGACCGATGACCCTCCCGATGGCAATCCTCGGGGATGGCCCGGCGAGGCGAAGATCGCTGGTAATGCCGTCGACGTCCCGGACTCACCGAACGCGAGCGGGCGGCGCTTCCGGATCGACATCACGGAGGCGGTCTTCACTCACCTCAACGAGGCGGGCGACCGCCTCCTTGTCGAGTTCTGGCGACCGGGAAACGGATCTAAGCGACTCGAGCGGCTTTAGCTCAGGAGCGCGTCTGCGCGGCCACCGGCACCGGAAGGCTGATGACGATCAGGTTGCCTTCCGAGTCCTTGAACCAGGCGAGCTTCGAACCCCCAAGGGTGGCGATGCCATTGACGGTCTTGAGCCCGGGCACGTCGTACTCTTCGAACTTGACACCCTTCGCCTGAAGGTCCTTGACGGCTCCCTCGACATCCTCGACCTCGATCCCCATTTGGGTATGCGTCCCCGACGGCTTGCCGCTGCTGGGGAAGACCCCAAAACCAGTGCCCGCCGCCATCACATACATCATCCCGCCCGGATCCTCCTGGGTCGGCGTCAACCCCAGTTTGTCGCGATAGAAGGCTTTCGCCCTTGCCATATCCTGCGCTGGAAGCGCCGCCGCCGCACGTAGTGGTTTAAACATTGCCCACCTCCTCTTGTCGCGAGCATAGCACCGGGCGCTTCAATCAAGTGTTTAATTGAGATTAATGAGCCCGGCCGCCGCCACACATCCTGTCCGCTCACGCAAGGAAGACCGCGAGCAGGCACTCGTCCTGGCCGCCTTCAATCAGATCGCGGAACGTGGTTTCGAGGGACTGCGAACGCGCGAGGTCGCGGCGGGCGTGGGCCTGAACATCGCGACCCTCCACTATTACTTCCCGACCAAGGAGGCGCTGATCCGGGGCGTGGTGGCGCATGCCATGGATCGTTTTCGCTCGACGCTGGCGCCGCACGGCTCACCCGCGGATCAGCTGCGAAACCATCTGCGCGCCGTTCGCAAGCTGCTCCGCGATGAACCCGAGGTTGGCGCGGTCATGGGGGAGCTCGCTCTCCGTTCGGCGCGCGACCCGTCACTGGCTCGCATCATGGGCGAGGCCTTCCAGGCCTGGCAACGGACGCTTCGCGGGCTGCTGCAACGGGCGGCGAGCAACGGCCACCTGGCGCGCGACCTCGATTACGACGATGTGGCGGCCCTGATCATGGCAACGCTGACCAGCCTGACCCTTCCGAGTACCGCCTCTGCCGACCGCACCGACCGCGCCTTCCGTCAACTGGAACGGTGGCTCGGGCTGCAACCCGTAAAGAGAGGTGTTCGATCCTCAAGCAATTGATTGATTTGTGTGCTATGCTCGAGTCAATCAACTGATTGACAATTCCGGGAGGTTCCCCGTGGCAATGACAGCTCAAGAGCTCAATGGACCGTCACAAGGCGCCGGCAAAGGCACGAGTCGCGTGCCCTTCTATGTTCCCCTCTTCAACCCCATCGCCCGCCGGTTGCTCCGGCGTGGCTTGCCCATGGGCCCTAATGCCCTCCTCACCGTTCGCGGTCGGACCAGCGGACTGGATCGAACCACACCGGTTGCCGTCGTCGCCATCGGCGGCCGGCGGTGGCTGATCGGGACGTTTGGTGAGGTGAACTGGGTGCGGAACCTACGAGC
>DATNKF010000439.1:0-9725 GCA_035603555.1 Allostellaceae bacterium | reverse complement strand
TACATGCTGGCGAACAAGGTGTCGCCGCCGTGCGGCGGGCATTTGCGGATATAAAGGATGCTGCCCATCGGCGGCTCGGGGTCGCACGACACATCGCTGTGCCAGCCCTCGCCGTTGGCGCGCGGCGAGTCCTTGTCCGCGTGGATGATCATCAGCTCGGGGTGCCCGGGCGCGTGCGGCGCCGCCGGATGGATGTGGAGATCGCCAAAGAGACGGCCAAAGGCCAGGTGCTGGTCCTCGCTCAGGTGCTGGTCGCGGAAGAAGATCACTGAGTTTTCGGCGAGCGCGCGATGGATTTCGTCGAGCGTGCGGTTGCCGAGCGGCTGCGCCAGGTCGACGCCGCCGATTTCGCCGCCGATGATCGGCGTCAGCTTGTCGACGGTGATCGTGTCGTAAGGCCCGGCATCTTCGCCGACATACTTGATGCGGGGACCATCGCGGCGGCGCAGCAGGCTCATTTTAGTTCCTCCTGTCGTGTGGCTATTCGCCGAAGACGCGGCGAAAGATCGTGTCTACATGCTTCAGATGATAGGCGGTATCGAACAGGGCGTCGATTGTTGCCGATCCGAGAAATGACGTGATCTCCCCGTCCTGCTTCAAGAGGTCAGAGAAGCACCCCTTGCCATCCCACGCGGCCATGGCATTTCTCTGCACGGCGCGATAGGCGTCCTCCCGGCTCATACCGGCCTGAGTTAGCGCCAGCAGCACACGCTGCGAGTCGACGAGCCCGCCCAAAGCTTCAAGGTTCTGGCGCATCCTTTCCGGATAGACGAGGAGCCGGTCGACGAGCCCGGTCAGCCGTGCCAGCGCGAAATCGAGGGCGATCGTCGCATCGGGGCCAATCACCCGTTCGACCGAAGAGTGGGAGATGTCGCGCTCGTGCCACAAGGCGACATTTTCCAGTGCCGGCCCGACGGTCGAGCGGATCAGCCGGGCAAGGCCCGTCAAATTCTCGGCGAGCACCGGGTTGCGCTTGTGCGGCATCGCCGAGGAGCCCTTCTGCCCCGGGGCAAAATATTCCTCGGCCTCGCGCAATTCGGTGCGTTGCAGGTGACGGATCTCGGTGGCGAGCCGCTCGACCGCCGCGGCGGTTAGCGCCAAGGTCATGAAAAACTGGGCATGGCGGTCACGCGGGATCACCTGGGTCGAGATCGGCTCAGGCTTTAGCCCGAGCTTTTCGGCGACATGGGCCTCGACCCTGGGATCGATGTTGGCGAAGGTCCCGACCGCACCCGAGATCGCGCAGGTCGCGACCTCCTCGCGTGCGCCGAGCAGCCGCGCTCGGTTGCGGGCGAACTCGGCGTAGTGCCCGGCTAGCTTGAGGCCAAACGTCGTCGGCTCGGCATGGACGCCGTGGCTGCGCCCAACGGTCGGCGTGTATTTGTGCTCGACCGCACGCCGCTTCAGCACGGCGAGCAATTGGTCGAGATCGGCCAGCAGAAGGTCGGCCGCGTCCTTCAACTGCACCGCCAGGCAAGTGTCGAGGACATCGCTCGATGTCATGCCCTGATGGACAAAGCGGGCATCGGGGCCGATATGCTCGGCGAGGTTGGTCAGAAACGCGATCACGTCGTGGCGCGTCTCGCGCTCGATCTGGTCGATCCGCTCGACCTCGAAGGCGCCGCGTTCCCACACCGCGCGCGCCGCACTCTTCGGGATGACGCCGAGTGCGGCCTGAGCGTCGCACGCGTGAGCCTCGATCTCGTGCCAGATCCGATACCGGTTCTCCGGCGACCAGATGCGGGTCATCTGAGGACGACTATAGCGAGAGATCATTGTAGCGCCGCCTCCGCTGCACTCGACGCCGTAGGATCGTACCCCAGCTGTTCGAGCGCGGCGAGCATGTGCGCCGGTACCGGTGCCGTAATTTCGAGCGGCGGCCGTGCCGGATAGAGCGGCAATGAGACCGATCGGGCATAGAGCTGGAGCGCTTCCTCGGTCGATCCATTGCCGTAGACGGGGTCGCCCACGACCGGGCAGCCCAATGCCGCGCAATGGACGCGAATCTGGTGCGTGCGGCCGGTGCGCGGCCGCAGCTCGAGCCAGGCTCGGCTATCGGCCGAGCCGAGCAGTCGATAATCGGTAACCGCGCGCTGTCCGCCGGGATCCGCGACCATGCGCCAGCCGGCGCCGCGGGCTCGCTTTTTGAGGCCGGTCTCGATCCGGCCCTCGTTGTCGCGGGGGTGCCCTTGGACGACGGCCCAGTAGACCTTCTCCACCTGGCCGCTCGCAAACAGCGCGCCCAGCCGGCGCAGCGCCTTCGGATGCCGGCCGAGGACGAGGCAGCCGCTGGTGTCGCGGTCGAGCCGATGAGCGAGCGCTGGGGGGTGCGGCAAACCAAAACGCAGCTGATCGAAGCGACTTTCGAGATCCGGGCCGCCGCCGGGTCCGGGATGCACGGCGATGCCCGCTGGCTTGTCGATGACCAATACGAGCCCGTCGCGATAGAGCACCCGTCGGGGCAACGGCTCTAACGCGGCCTGCAGTCGCAGGGCTGCATCTCCGTTTTCCAAGGTTTCAGCGGTCAGTCCGGGTAGCAACGACGATCGCGCGAGGCGCTTGCTGCCAAATACACTCGACACGATCGAAACCGGCGGCGCGAAGTTCAGTCAAATGTCCTTCCACGCCATCGACAAAACGATCGTAGTTCAAGAAGCAACCGCCCGGCTCGAGCAGGCCGTGGATCGCGGGGTAGCAGGCGAAGATTTTTTCGCGGCTTCCGAGATTATGGAGCACGATCGCCGAGACCGCGAGGTCGAACGGGCCTCCCAAATCCTGCGGCCAGGTCGGATCGAAAAGATCGCAGAGAACGTAGGAGAGCCGGTCGGCGCGAGCGGCGAGCCGGCGGCGAGCCTGATCCAGCATCGCCGGAGAATAATCCTGCAAGGTCACCCGAGCCCGGGGAAAGGCGCCCAGAACCTCCTCGGTGAGGACGCCGTAGCCGGCACCGACATCCAACACGGCCAGTTCCGCGTCGCGCGGAAACGGCGCCGATGACAACATTTGGCGAAGCAGCGGCCGCCGCTCGGGATCTCGGGCAACGTCGTGCTCGATCCAGCCCGAAACATAGTCGGCCGACTGCCAATTGTGCGGGAAGGGCCGGAAGGTTTCGACTTCAGAGGTCATTCTGGGCCTCGCTGAACAGCTCATAGCCGTAGTTTACCCTACCACAGCTGCCAGGTGAGCGAGCGTCGCTTGACAGGTCGTTGTGAAAACGCTCGTGATGCCGGGAAGGCCGAGAGGAAACCCATGAAATTTAGCAACTTTCTGTTTCCGGACTGCCGCGATCCCGAGCGCGACGGCATCGTCATCGACGAAACCCTGCGCGAGGCGCTGCTCGCCGACGAGCTCGGCATCGACGTAATCTGGCTCGCCGAGCATCATTTCGACGGTATTTGCGCCTATGTCGACCCGATCACCTTCGCCGGCGCGCTGGCGACCACGACCCGGCATGCCAAGATCGGCTTTGCGGTTGTGCAGACGGCACTGCACCATCCGATCCGATTGGCTGAGCAGCTGGCGATCCTCGACAACATCACTAAAGGCCGCCTCGTCGTCGGGCTCGGCCGCGGCTCATCCTACAACATCTACGACTATCAGGGTTTCGGCATCGACCATAAGGAAGCCCAGGCGCGGTTGGATGAGGCCGAGGACGTCCTCGTGAAGGCCTGGACCCGAGAGGCCTTCGAGCACCACGGCAGGTTCTGGGACCTCAATGTCCCAATGCTGCGGCCCCGGCCCTACACAAAGCCTCACCCGCCGCTGATCCGCGCTTCCTCGGGCGAGGCCTCGCTGGTCGAATTGGCGCGCCAGGGCCGGCCCTTTCTGATGAACGTTCAGCCGATGGCCGTGACCCGCCATCGCATTGCGCTCTATCGAAAGACGATGCGCGAAGCCGGCTTCGATGAGGAGGCAATCGCCCGCAATCTCGAAGAGTGCTGGGTCTGGCGCAATATCTTCGTCGCCGAGACCGATGCCGAGTCCGAGCGGGTCGGAGTTCCGGCCTTCCAGGCGATGGTCGAGGCCCGGGCGGCCTTGCGCAACCGCATCTATCGCGAAACCGGCCTGCGGATTGAGGTGCCGGTGGCGGATCTGCCATCGGCCCGCGCCAGCACCGAGCACGGCTTCATCCGCGGATCACCGGCGCGGGTCGCAGAGGCGATTGCCGAAACCGCCGCACTCGGCATCGGCGGCGTGATCGCGAGCTTCCGCCTCGGCCCGCTGCCGCACGAAGCAGCGACCAGCAGCCTCACTCTCTTCATGCGCCAGGTGGCACCACAGTTTCGGCCCGCTGCGGCGCAGTAACCTCCCCGCGTCACCGCCGGCCGCGAGTTTTTCGTTTGTGGCCGGACTTGTTCCGGCCACCCACGTCTTCGCCCGCCTCTCCATCAAATGGAAGAAAGCGTGAATGGCCGGGTCAAGCCCGGCCACAAACGACTGGGTGTGGCTTTTGGTCAACATCTAATGAGGGATACCGCCGTGGCCACGACCGTCATCCGCAATGCCGATTGGGTCATCGCCTGGGACGAAGGCGCCGGATGTCACACCTATCGGCGCAACACCGACATTGCCTTCGCCGACAATACGATCGTCTTTGTCGGGCGTAATTATTCGGGGGCGGTCGACCGGGTCGTCGACGGCAAGGATCGTCTGGTATTGCCCGGGCTGATCGACATCCATTCGCACCCCGAGCACGAGCCGCTCTATCGCGGAGTGCGCGAAGAGCACGGCCTCCGCAACATGTACATGACCGGGCTCTACGAGCGCTCGCAGGCGTTCACTGCACCCGACGACGAGGCGCGCGCCGCCAGTGCTGAATTTGCCTATTGCGAATTGCTGCTGAGCGGCGTGACCTCATTGGTCGACATCTCGCCCGCCTGGGGCGGCTGGATCGATCTCTTCGCCAAGAGCGGCCTGCGCGGCTTCCTCGCGCCCGGCTACGCGTCGGCGCGATGGCGTCTCGCCAATGATTTCGAGCTGCAGTTTGCCTGGGACGAGGAGCGCGGGCGCAAAGGTTTTGCGGGGGCGCTGGCACTCATTGACGAGGCCGTTCGCCATCCGAGCGGGCGGCTCTCCGGCGTGGTCTCGCCAATGCAGATCGAGAACTGCACCGCGGAGCTGCTGCGCGACAGCCGCGACGCGGCGCGCGAGCGCGGTATTCCGTTTACCGTGCATATCGCGCAGAGCGTTCTCGAGGTGCAGGAGATGATCCGCCGCCACGGGAAGACGCCGGTGCAGTGGGCGCACGAGATCGGCATCCTCGGCCCGCACACCATTCTGGGGCACGCGTTGTTCCTCGACACGCATTCGTGGATTCGCTGGTGGACGAAAACCGATCTGGCATTGATTGCCGACACCGGTTCGTCGGTCGCCCATTGCCCGACGCCATTCGCGCGCTACGGACAGGTCATGGAGAATTTCGGCGATTATTTGCGCGCCGGCGTCAATATGGGCCTCGGCACCGACACGACACCGCACAATCTGGTCGAGGAAATGCGCAAGGCGGCCATCCTTGCCCGCATTGCAGCGCGCGATGTCGCGGCGGTGACGACGGCAGATCTGCTATATGCCGCGACGGTGGGCGGGGCCAGGGCGCTGATGCGCGAGGATCTCGGTCGCATTGCCGTCGACAAGCGGGCCGACCTCGTCGTCGTTGATCTAACGGTTGCGCAGATGATCCCGACCCGCGACCCACTGCGTTCGTTTGTCTACCATGCCGCCGATCGCGCGGTGCGCGACGTGTTTGTCGACGGGCGGCAAGTCGTAGCCGAGGGTAGGGTGGTGACACTCGATCAGGCGGCTGCCGGCGAGCGTCTCGTTCAAGCACAGCGCCGCATGCTGGCAGCAGCCCCCAATCGCGATTACCGCAACCGTACTGCCGACGAGATCGTGCCGCTCAGCCTGCCGCTGGCCGACTGACGGACATCATGCCCGCGGGCGGCGCGTTCTGCTGCGCACCCGACTGCGTCTGCGACCGAGACCGAATTCCTTCGCCATCGCCGAACGCTGTTCGGAGTAGGCGGGCGCGGTCAGCGGGTGGTCGTTCGCCAGATGCCAACGCCTGAGATATTCGCTGACCTGCAGTCCGTGCCGGATGCTCAGATGCCGGCGCAAGGTCTTGCCCTTAAAGCCGCACTCGAGGCAGACGACATGATTGCGCTGCACCGATCTCCTGACCGACACCGCCGGCATTCGTATTGCTTCCGGTTGGACGGGCCTTTCGAGTTGGTGGAGGGCTTGCTGCACTGAGACGATCAGCGGTGACAGCTGATCAGGCGCCAGGGTATGATGGCCGAGATAGCTTGCGACGATTTTCGTTAGCGGGCGTAGATCAACGCTCTGCGGTTCGCCGTCGTTATCCATGATGTTTTTCTTTCTGCCGATTTCATTTGCGCTCCGCTTACATACGGGAAAAGGCAAAATAAGAAAACCAATGTTTACTGAAGATTGACCGGGGTCGCTCGTTCCGAAGAAGTCTCGAGATCTACTTCAGCAACAACAGCGACAGCAGGCCGGCGCTATGCCGCCGCATGTTCGAGATCGCGGCGAGCCGGTCCGGCAAAGCGGCGCATCATCGGCGCACTGGAAGGCCTATCCTGAATGTCGGGAGCGCCTTTTGGCGCGGGAGCGCCGACCGCCGCCAGCAGCCGCTCAAAGCTCACCTCGTCCTCGCTGCAACCGAGCTGACGAACAGTGTCGGCAAAGCGGAGAAACTGTCTGGTCGGCTGCCTCGGAAATTTCAGCCATGGCAGCTCCTCCCAGCCGACGGCACCCGGCGCCCATTCGGGTTGCCGGCGCAGTGCACGCTGCCAGGAGCCGAGGGCTCTGGTCTGCGAGGACCAGCCGTCGAGACCGCCGGCAAGCGGGTTGCCACCGACGCTGGCGATGACCGCCGCGAGCCGATGGACGATGCCCAGTGCGGTCTTGTTGGTGACTTCGAGACGCCGGTGGAGCTGGTGTGCGGTGACGGAACCGCGCGCGGCATTCAGCAAAAAGCAGGCCTGGAACCATTTGTGCAGCGGCACGTGGCTGCCTTCGAACATCGTGCCGATCGTGGCGCGGAACTGCTTGCGGCAGCGGCAGCAGAATTTCAGACCCGCGCGGGCACCCTTTCCGGTGACTGCACCAATCCGGTCGGTGGCGCCGCAGCGCCTGCATACCGGGCCATTCGGCCAGACAATTTTCTCGAGCTTGGCGTGGGCGGCTTGCTCATCCCAAAAATAAGGCTGCAAAATAATCGACATAACCTCACCTTCGCTGCGCCGAGGCCGATGCCCAGGCGTTCTCTCGGCGCAGGGCTTAACTAATTAGCCATGATATCCGATTGCACGCCGAAATTCAACCTGTAATCATAAAAGTTAATATCAGGACAACTTTATGACGACGTCATGCAGCCGAGAAGCCTTTGCCCGTGCGCCGGCCACCCTGTTCCGACCCACCCTCTTCCGATTCCTCGAGTGATCACGCATGATCGCCTGACCTGATCCGATCGTGGTGAGCGTCATGAACCTCTTCGATTTGTCCGGTAAAGTCGCGATCATTACCGGCTCGAGCCGCGGCATCGGCCGGGCGATCGCCGAGGCGTTTGCCGAGGCCGGCGGACGGGTCGTCATCTCGGCCCGCAACGCGGCACCCTGCGAGGAGGTGGCGGCGGCGATCCGCGCCAAGGGTGGTGAGGCAATCGCCGTCACCGCGCGGATTTCCGACAAGGCGCAGCTCGAGAATCTCGTCGCCAAAACACGTGAGGCCTGGGGCCGGATCGACATCCTCGTCTGCAACGCCGCGGTCAACCCGCATTACGGCTCCCTCGAAGGGCTGACCGACGAGGTGTTCGAGCGAATGATGGTCAACAATGTGCTCAGCAATTTGTGGCTGTCGCGGATGGTAGCGCCGGATATGCGCGAGCGCCGCGACGGCGCCATCATCTTCATCATCTCGACCGCGGCATTGCGCGCCAGCACGATGCTCGGCATGTACGGCGTGACCAAGGCCGCCGATTATGCCTTGTGCCGCAACCTCGCGGCCGAATGGGGCCCCGACAATGTGCGCGTCAACTGCATCGCGCCGAGCGTGGTGACCACCCAATTCGCCCGCGTGCTCTACGAGGACCCGGAACGCCGCGCCGCGCGCGAAGCCGGGACCTTGCTGCGCCGCCTCGCCGAGCCCGAAGACCTCGCCGGCGTGGCACTGATGCTGGCCTCGCGCGCCGGCAACTACATCACCGGCCAGACGATCGTCGTCGACGGCGGCACGACCATCGCGCCTTCTTAAGTTAGCGTCTCGAGCACGACAAGATCATGCGCGACGGTGGCGATCGCCGAGGCCGGGGCATTCGCGCTGGTCGTCGAGGGGGTTGCCGAGAGCCTCGCGCGCGAGCTGACCGGTGCCGTGGCGGTGCCGACAATCGGGATCGGCGGCTCACCGGCCTGCGACGGGCAGATCCTGGTGATCGACGACATGCTCGGCCTTCACCGAGTTCACCCCGAAATTTGTCAAGCGCTATCGCCGCCTCGGCGACGAGATCCGGGCGGCCGCGCGCCGCGCCCGATACCGGCCATTCACGCGACCGTCGGTCAAATAGCCGGCGGTCGAGCCACGACCATTTCGCCGGATGCAGGCAAATCAGCGTGTTTCCTCGCGCCCCAGCGCGGCCTGCTGATTGCTTCCTCTACCCGCCGCGTGATTTACCGTTGCTCAGAACGCTCCATAGCGCGATCGTGGCCTAACAATCGCCCCGAATCCGGGGATTGTCGGTCGAGGGAGGATACTGATGCCGGAGCACCTGCATCGCCGCGAGTTCATTCAGGCCTCGGCCGCCGCTGCCGGGGTGATCACCGCCGCCGGGCTGCCGGGAGCCGTCCGCGCCGCCTCTTGGACGACAATCGACGCCCAGGTGCACGCCTATGAGCGCAACCAGCCGGGCCGGCCCTGGGCTGGCACTCTGGTCGGCCCGGAGGAGATGACGGGCGACCAGATGGTGGTCGCAATGGATGCGGTCGGGGTCGACGGAGCGGTGCTGGTGTCGCCGTTTTCGATGTACCGTTACGACGCGAGCTATGTCCTCGAAGTGCAGGCAAAGCACCCGGACCGGTTCTGCCTAGTCAAACCGGTCGATCCGAACGATCCTGCCGTCGCCGACATCATCGCCGACTGGAAGGCAAAAAAGGGTACGGTCGGCATCCGGATCATCATGCGCGACAATGTCTCGACCGATCCGGCCGATCCCGGGGTCAACCGGGTGCTGGCGGCAGCGGCGAAGCACTCGTTGGCGGTCAACCTGCTGTGCTGGGGCCGGTTGGAACAGGCCGGACAAATGGTGGCTCGCAACCCCAACACGCGGCTCGTCATCGACCACCTGGGCTTGCAGCAGCCGTTCGAGCCGCCGCCGCCGGCGCAGCCCTGGGCCGAATTGCCGAAGGTGCTGGCGCTCGCGGCCTATCCCAATGTTGCCATCAAGATCACCGGCGCCTGCACCCTGGCGCACGATCCGTTCCCATACCCGGACATCTGGGATCCGCTCGGCCGCATCTTCGACGCCTTTGGCTTCGACCGCTGCATGTGGGGCACTGACTGGACTCGCGCGGTCAAATTGCTGACCTACGCAGAGGGGATCGATGCGTTCCGCCTCGCACACCTGTCTGATAGCGACCGTGCCAAGCTGATGGGCGGCACGTTGAGCCGCATCTACAACTGGTCGCCGGCGAAGGCCTGAGCGCGGACCCTGA
>DATNKF010000438.1:0-3960 GCA_035603555.1 Allostellaceae bacterium | reverse complement strand
GTCGCCGCAGCGGGACCGGCAGCGGCAAGCAACGGCTCCAGCAGCTCCCCAGCCGCCCCCGCGACCGCGGCGACACCGGCAGCGTCCTTGTGGTCGAGTGCCGCGCGCAACGCCACGGCGCGCGCGCCGCCGATATCGTATGCCTCAGCAATTGCGGGCACCAGTGTCGGCAATGTGATATCGACCGAGAGGCGAGAGACGCCCAGCATAGCAAGCGCCTCGCCGGCTACCGCTATCGCCTCGATATCGGCGCCCGGGCCTTCCGCACCGATCAGCTCGCCGCCGACCTGGCCGATCTGCCGCTCGGGTTGGATCTCGGAGCTTTTGACCCGCAGCACCTGGCCGGCATAGCTGAGCCGCAGCGGCCTCGGCGCGTTGCCGAGCCGGGTTGCGGCGATCCGCGCGATCTGCGGGGTCATATCGGCGCGGACGCCGATCATGCGGTGCGAGATCGGATCCATCATGCGGAAGGTCGCGGTCGCCATCGCCGCCCCAGCCCCCGAGAACAATGTCTCCTCAAACTCGACGAGCGGCGGCTCGACGCGCTCGTAGCCGTGCGCCGCCAATGTTGCCATCAGTCGCGACACGGCCGCTGCCTCGGCTTCGGCCTCGGGCGGCAACAGATCGTGAATACCGGTAGGGAGCAGGGCCGGGTGGGGGGTGTCGCTCATAACGCGAATAGCCTAGCGAAGCTGCGCCTGGGCTAGAAGCGCAGCGCTTTGACCTGGATCACGTTGGGCAGAGCACGCACCGTGTCGAGGATCGGCGGGGTCAGCGCCTGGTCGACCTCGACGAGGGCGATCGCCTCGCCGCCGGGAGCGGCGCGGCCGAGATGGAAGGTCGCGATGTTCACCGCCGCCGCACCGAGCGCATTGCCGAGCGCGCCGATGAACCCGGGCTTGTCGGAGTTGCGCACGAACAAGACGTTGCGGCCTAACTCGGCCTCGAGCGCGATGCCTTCGACGGAGACGAGGCGCGGCTTGTCGCCGCCGAAGAGCGTGCCGGCGACCTCCCGGCAGCGGCGCTCGGTCTCCACGACGACCCGGATCAACGTCTGGTAATCGACCGGCTCGGCACGCCGCGTCTCGCTGACCCGGATGTCGCGTTCGCGGCAAATAACCGGCGCGTTGACCATGTTGACCGAAGCGAGCTGCGGCGAGAGCAGCCCGGTCAGCGCGATCGCGGTCAACGGCTTGACGTTGAGCTCGGCGATCGCCCCTTCGTATTCGACCGCGACCGATTTGATCCCGCTCTCGGTCAGCTGTCCGGCGAAGCTGCCGAGCTGCTCGGCGAGCTTCATGTAAGGGCTGAGCCGCTGGGCTTCCTCGGCGGTGAGCGACGGCATGTTGACCGCGTTGGAGACCGCGCCGGTCAGCAAGAAATCGGCCATTTGCTCGGCGATCTGAAGGGCGACGTTCTCCTGCGCCTCGCTGGTCGAGGCGCCGAGGTGCGGGGTGGCAACGACATTGTCGCGGCCGAAGAGCGGGCTCGCGACCGCCGGCTCCTCGGCGAAGACGTCGATCGCGGCACCGGCGACGTGACCGGCGTCGAGGGCGGCGGCGAGGTCCACCTCGACGACGAGACCGCCGCGCGCGCAATTGACGAGCCGCACGCCCGGTTTCATCGAGGCGAGCGCGCGGCGATCTATTAGATTCCGGGTCGCCTCGGTCAGCGGCGTGTGCAAGGTGATGAAATCGGCCCTGGTATAGAGCGCCTTGAGCGCTACCTTCTCCACGCCGAGGTCCCGGGCGCGCTCGGCCGACAGAAACGGATCGTAGGCGATCACTTTCATGCGCAGCCCGAGGGCGCGCTCGGCAACGGCGGCGCCGACATTGCCGCAGCCGATGACGCCGAGGGTTTTGCCGCTGAGCTCGACCCCCATGAAGCGCGACTTCTCCCACTTGCCGGCTTGGGTCGAGCGGTCGGCGGCCGGGATCTGCCGGCACAGCGCGAAGAGCATTGCGATCGTGTGCTCGGCGGCGGTGACCGAATTGCCGTAGGGCGTGTTCATGACCACGATGCCGCGCTGCGTCGCCGCTTCGACATCGATGTTGTCGACCCCGATACCGGCGCGGCCGACGACCCGCAGCTTCTCGGTATGGGCCAGCAGACCCTTGGTTACCCTGGTCGCCGAGCGCACCGCGAGCCCGTCATAGGCGCCGATGCATTCTTTCAGCTCGGCGGCCGGCAAGCCGGGAAGGAAGTCGACTGCGATCCCGCGCGCGGCCAGGATCTCGGCAGCGCGCGGGCTCAAGCCGTCGGCAATCAGCACCTTCGACATCTACGGCTCCGGTAGAAGAATTCACCACAGAGACAGTGAGACAGCGAGGGTCTGGCCTTTCGCCGCGGAAACTCTGTGCCTCATTGCCTCATTGTGGATTTACGCGGCTTTCGCCGCCTGGCGCTGCTCGTCCCAGGCCCAGTCTAACCAGGGCAGCAGCAATGCCACATCGGCAGGCTCGATCGTGGCCCCGGTCCAGATCCGCAGGCCCGGCGGCGAGGCGCGGTGGCTGGCGATGTCGTAGGCCACCCCCTCCTCTTCGAGCCGCTTCGTCATCGCCCGCGCGGTGCGGAAGCGGTCCTCCCAAGACATCCGCGCAAACCACGGATCGACGATCTCGATCTGCGGGGAAGTCGAGGAGATCGTCGCCGGGTCCTCGGCGAGAAACCGCACCCAGGCACAGGTCTCGACCCAGGCCTTGATCGTCGCGAGGCTCTGTTCCGAACGGGCGACGAGCCCGTCGAGCCCGCCCACCGACTCGGCCCATTTCAGCGAGTCGAGCGCGTCCTCGACGCACAGCATCGATGGTGTGTTGATCGTCTCGCCGCGGAAGACGCCCTCGATCAGCTTGCCCTTCTGGGTCAGCCGGAAGAGCTTCGGCAGGGGCCAGGGTGGGGTGTAGCTCTCCAGGCGCTCGACCGCGCGTGGCGACAGCGCCAGCATGCCGTGCCCCGCCTCGCCGCCCAAGGACTTCTGCCACGACCAGGTGGCGACATCGAGCTTGTCCCACGGCAGCCGCATCGCGAAGACCGCCGAGGTCGCATCGCAGATCGTGAGCCCCTTGCGGTCGGCGGCGATCCAGTCGCCGTTCGGCACCCGCACCCCCGAGGTCGTCCCATTCCAGGTGAAGACGACGTCGCGGGCGGGATCGACCTGCGACAGATCGGGGAGCCGGCCATAGGGCGCCTTCAGCACCCGGACATCGGGGAGCCTCAGCTGCTCAACATCGGCGACCCAGCCTTCCCCGAAATTCTCCCAGGCCAGCATATCGACGCCGCGGGCGCCCAACAGCGACCACATCGCGATTTCGATCGCCCCGGTATCGGACCCGGCGACGATCGCGACGCGCCAATCGGCCGGGATGCCGAGGATGGCGCGCGAGCGCTCGACGACCTCGACGAGCCGCGCCAGCCCGACACCCGAGCGGTGCGAGCGCCCGGTCAGCGCCCCTTCGAGCACCGCGGGCGACCAGCCCGGCCGCTTGGCGCAAGGGCCGGAGGAGAAGCACGGGTTACCCGGCCGCCGGTTCGGCTTCATCGCGGTATTCCTTCAAGATTCCGCACCGCAACTTATGGACGAGGCCTCCCGACGTCAATGCGGCTGCCCGCCTCCCTGCTCTCAGGGAGAATTCGCGAAAACATTCCGACCTGCCTGCCATAACCGTCAATAAATCATTCTATTCCAATAGCTTGCTGCCTCAGCCGCGGGCCGCGCTCAGGGAGGCGAAACGGCCGCTTGAGGGAGCGAGCAGGGAGGAGCGGCAGGGTTCGGGTGAGCCCAACACCCTCTCTCAGCAAAGTCGGCCACACTATCACCGCTTTGGGGCGCGCTTAAGGCGCTCGCGTCAGCGGCAACTCCCAGAACTGCCCGACGAGGTCGCGCCCGAAGCTGCGGTGCGGCTCCTGGCGCACCAGGCGGAAACCCGCCGCCTGGTAGATATGGCGGGCCGAGACCAGCAC
>DATNKF010000437.1:0-4226 GCA_035603555.1 Allostellaceae bacterium | reverse complement strand
TCCAACTGTTCAACGAGCGCGCCATCGCGACGATGGATGAGTTCGCCTTGCGCGATGACGATGTTGCTCCGGTCCTCGAGATTTGTCGCAGGCTCGACGGCGTGCCGCTCGCGCTCGAATTGGCAGCCGCGCGCGTCGACGTGTTCGGTGTCAAGGGACTTGCCGCGCAGCTCGACGATCGGTTCACCGTCCTGACAAGCGGCCGCCGCACCGCGCTACCGCGCCACCAGACTCTGCGCGCGGCCATGGATTGGAGCTACGAGCTGCTGCCGGAAACCGAGCAGCTCATTTTGCGTCGCGTTGCCGTGTTCCAGGGCGATTTCACCATCGATGCAGCGGCGGCTGCCGCCACCGACGACCGCATCAATGCCGTCGATATTTTCGAAGCGATCGCCAACCTCGCCGCGAAATCTCTGATCTCGACCGACATCAGCAGCGAAGTCACCTATCACCGCCTGCTCGACACTACGCGTGCCTACGCTCTGGAAAAGCTGAGCGAGAGCGGCGAGAGCGAACCCCTGGCGCGCCGGCAAGCTGAATACTACCGGGATCTCTTCGAGCGGGCCGAATCCGAATGGGAGGCGCGGCCCACGGCCGAATGGCTGGGCGATTACGGGCGCCAGATCGACAATTTGCGCGCGGCGCTCGACTGGGCGTTTTCGCCGGACGGTGATGCATCGATCGGGATGGCGCTTACGGCCGCCGCGGTACCCTTGTGGATGCACTTGTCGCTGATGGAGGAATGCTGCGGCCGGGTCGAGCAGGCTCTCGCCGCTATCGCGGCCGGAGCGAGCCGGGACGCGCGTCGCGAGATGCAGCTCCACGCCGCGCTGGCGCAATCGCTGATATTGACCAGAGGTTCTGCCGGCCCAAAGATCGACGCGGCCTGGACAAAGGCCTTCGGGATCGCGACGAGCCTTGACGATGCCGAGTACCAACTGCGCTCGCTCTGGGGCCTGTGGTTCCATCACACCAACAGCGGTCGGCACCACGTCGCCCTGACCTTGGCTCAAAGGTTCTGTTCCTTGGCGGCGACGCAGTCCGACCCAAGCGATCGCCTGATCGGCGAGCGACTGATCGGTACGTCGCAGTATTACCTGGGCGATTTGCTCAGCGCGCGGCACCACATCGAAGGCGTGCTCGCTGATTATGTCGCCGCCGACGATAGGTCACACATCATTCGATTCCAGGTCGACTTCGGGGTGACGGCGCGCGTATTCCTTGCACGAATTCTGTGGCTGCAGGGAGTGTCGGATCAGGCGATGCTGACCGCGGAAAACAGCATCGCGGACGCTCGGGCTGCCAATCATGCAAACTCATTGTGCAGCGCTCTGGCGCTGGCGGCATGCCCGATCGCGCTGTGGGTGGGGGATTGGGTCGCGGCAGAACATTATGTCGGAATGCTGCTTGAGCATTCGAGAAATCATGCGCTGTCACGCTGGCGCGCTTATGGCCGCTGCCATCACGGAGCGCTCGCTATTCAGCGCGGCGATCTCAGCACCGGATTACGGCTTCTGCGCGCCGGCCTTGAGGAACTCGGCGACCCCAGGTCAGCCCCGCTGCTCTTCAGGTTCGTCATGGCAGAGGCCTTGGGCCGTGCCGGGCAGATCGCCGACGGGCTCGCGGCGATCGAGGAGGAGATCGTCGACTCCGAGCGCAGCGAAGAGCGCTGGGCAACTGCCGAGTTGCTGCGCATCAAGGGCGAGCTTCTTCTGTTGCAGGGCATGCCCGGAGCCGCGGCGGCGGCCGAGGATCACTTCCGGCAGGCGCTCGACTGGGCGCGCCGGCAGGGAGCCTTATCCTGGGAGCTCCGAACGGCCTCGAGCCTCGCGCGGCTCTGGAGAGACCAACAGCGCGTTACGGAGGCGCGCGAGCTGCTGGGGTCGGTTTACGGCCGCTTCACCGAGGGTTTCGCGACGGCAGACCTGCGAGAGGCGAGAAGCTTGCTACAGCAGCTAGCTTAAGACGGCATCAGGTCGCCGTCGCCGCCGATCCTGGTCCTCCGAGCGCTCCGTATCGCCTCCTCCACAGCACACGCCTCTACACCTTGGAGAAGCTGAAGCAGGTGAGGACGACGCGCGTCGCCCTCGCCTGACTTAACCGTTAATTCACGAAGCGGTAGAGCTTGGCGGCGTTGTCGCAGACGATCTTCTTGCGGGTGGCTTCGGGCAGATGGCCGAGCTCGCGCTGGATGTATTCCTGCGAATCCGGCCAAATGCCGTCCGGGTGCGGGAAATCCGAGCCCCACATGATGTTGTCCTCGCCGAGCTCCTCGAGCAACTTCACGCCGATCGGGTCACTCTGATAGGTGGCATAGCACTGCCGCCGCCAATATTCGCTCGGCGGCATCTTCAGATCGAGCTCCTTGAACTGGTCCTCCCACTCGGCGTCCATGCGCTGCAGGATGTAGGGAATCCAGCCGGTGCCGGCTTCGCCGATGACGAGCTTGATGCCGGGGTGATGCTCGAGCACGCCGGCGAAGATCACCGACATCAGCACATCCGACATATACATCTGGAAGCTGGTGATCCCGGCGGCGCGGGCGGCCAGCGCCACCTTCGGCCCGAGCTGCGAGAAATCGCGTCGCACCCCACTGCCGATCGTATGGAAATGCACCGGCAACCCGCTCGCCGCCACGGCATCCCACATCGGATCCCACCAGGGATCCCATAGCGGCGTCATGTCGCCCCGGCGCGAGATCTCGAGCCCGCGCACGCCGCCGCGCCGGGCAACGCGCTCGATCTCGCCGACCGCGGCCTCGATGTCGTGGTTCGGGATGCAGGCGAGCCCGGCAAAGCGATCGGGATGGGTATTGCAGAAACCGGCGAGCCACTCGTTGTAGATCCTCAGCATCTCGCCGGCGGCTTCATCGTCGTTGATCCGGCTGGTGGCGCCGAGAATGCCGTACAGCACCTCGGCCTGAATACCGTCGCGGTCCTGATCCTTGAGCCGCAATTCCGGGTCCGTCATGCGGCGGATGCCCTTCTTGCCATCGTCATAGATTCCCTCGGACGCCATCCGGTCGGAGCGGTGGATCTTGCCGGGCTCGTAGAGGCGGCCGCCCGAGCCCATGCCATTCATCAGGCCAAACGAGGCGCCGTTCTTGGTGACCCATTCCTTGCCCCTCGGCCCATCGGTCACATAGGGCATGCGATCCTTCATCGCCACGGAAGCATTAGCGGTGAACAGATCGGGCGGCAGCCAGATCAAATCGATATGGCAATCGGCCGAGATGACGTCGTATTTCATTTTCTATCCTCCGTACGAGCCCGGCATTAGCATGACTCGCCACCGCGCCATGCGCGACTGAAATTTCCATCAAACAGGCGGAAAGGGCCGATGAATCAACGACGAGCAAATACGCCACTATCGGATGTGACCGTGCTCGATTTCGGCCAGATCTTCCAAGGCCCCTATGCGAGCTTTCTGATGGCGAAGGCGGGCGCCTTCGTGATCAAGATCGAGCCGCCCCGCGGCGAGCCCGGGCGGCGGCGCGCCGAGCCCGGCAAGAGTGCCACCCTGCCCTTCGCGATGCTGAACCAGAACAAGCATGCGATCACGTTGAACCTCAAGCACGAGCACGGACGCGCCTTGCTGGAGGCGATGGTCGAGCGCGCCGACGTGCTGCTTGAGAATTTCTCGCCGGGCACGATGGACAATCTCGGCGTCGGCTGGCGCCGGCTGCATGAGCTCAACCCGCGGCTGATCTATGCCACGGGCACCGGGTTCGGCATCAGCGGACCCGACCGCGACAATCTGGCGATGGACATGACGATCCAGGCGGCCTCGGGGATCATGAGCGTGACCGGCTTTCCCGACGGACCGCCAGTCAAGGCCGGCCCGACGCTTGTCGACTTCATGGGCGGAATCCATCTCTACGCCGGAATCGTGACCGCACTCTATGACCGCGACCGCAGCGGGACGGGCCGGCTCGTCGAAGTGGCGATGCAGGAAACCGTCTACCCGACCCTGGCGGCGAGCTACGACTACTACTACCGGACCGGCGAGATCCCGCCGCGCACCGGCAACCGCCAGTCCGGTCTCAACAGCGCGCCTTACAATGTCTTCCCGACCGCCGACGGCCACGTGGCGATCCACATCGTCACCGAGGCGCATTTCCAGAATTTGCTGAAGGCGATGGGTCGCGAGGACCTGGCTGACGACCCGCGCTTCGCGACCAACGCCGGGCGCGTCGCCCATATGGACGAGACCGATGCGCTGGTCGA
>DATNKF010000436.1:0-2634 GCA_035603555.1 Allostellaceae bacterium | reverse complement strand
GGCCCTTCAAAATTCGCCTCGACTAGCTGCGTTTTATGGAGCGTAAAGACTTCCCGCTGCTTCTCGTCCTTCGCGGAACAAGTGAGATTGTGGGGTCGGGCGGGCTGTCCGTGACAAGGCCATGCCTACTCTGCCCGTTGCCGTGACAACGCCGTTCCGCCGCATGGTTAATGAGACCGGCAGGTTTTCCTGCTAAGTTCGGCTGCTATCGGAGAGCAATGTGACCGACCGTAGCGTCTCAAACGGATCGAACGCGTTCCTTGTCACCGCACCGGCACCGCCAGCCGCCCGGCGTCGTGCGCTGGCCGTCGCCATCGCGTTATTCGTTGCCTTCTGCGCGCTGATCCCGTTTGCCCGCGTCCCCCTGCCTCGCATCGAGGCCTTTAATCCGATTTTTGAATCGACGCTCGCCCTGATTAATCTGGTTGCGGCCAGTTTTCTGCTCGTCGCATTCCGCAGATCGCGATTGCGCGCCGTTCTCTGTCTTGCGAGCGGGTATCTCTTCACCTCGCTCATGGCGATCCCGCTCATGCTGCTTTCGAGCAGCGGTCCGCTTAACGCCGACCAGCAAACCAGCGCCTGGCTCGATACGTTCCGGAATGCCGGCCTCCCGCTGTTCGTGATTGGCTATGCGCTGCGCCGGCGATACGAGGTCGCGAGCGGCCGCTCGCACACCGGTACGCCCGCGGATGTCATCTGGGCTGCCGCCGGTACTGTCGCCGTCGTCTGCCTGCTGAGCCTATTGGCCAGCGCAGGTCATCAGCTCTTGCCGCGACTCATGCTCGGCGACAGCTACGGAAGCGCGATGGTGGCCGTGAACGTGGTAGTCTGCCTCTTCTGTCTTGCCGCCGCGGCGGTCCTAGTCTCGCGGCCTCCGTACTCGATCCTCGATCTATGGCTGATGGTCTTCGTTCTCGCTTGGATGTTCGCCGCGGCACTGAGCACGGTTCTCGACGCCGGGCGTTTCGACATCGGCTTTTATGCCGGCCGCCTTTACGGCCTGCTGGCCGCGGGCCTCGTGCCGATCATTCTGATCGTCGAAGCGAGCCGCCTTTACGGCCGCCTCGATCAGGCGCTCGCGGTCGCGGGGGTACGCAACACGGAGCTCGCGCGCTCGCGCGAGGAGCTCGCTCAGGCCCAACGCCTCGAGGCTATCGGTCAACTGACCGGAGGGATCGCGCACGATTTCAACAATCTCCTGACCGTCGTCCTCGGCAATCTCGATCTGATTCTGCGATCGCGGGGCGACGCCGAGAAAATCGAACGCCTGACGCAGGGTGCCATGAAAGCGGCGCAACGCGGAGAGCACCTCGTCCGGCAACTGCTGACCTACGCCCGAAAGCAGATCACCCGTCCCGACACCGTCAACTTGAACCAACTGATCGTTAATATCGAAAACCTGATGCATCGGGTCATCGGCGAGCAGATCGAGGTGGTCACGATGCTGAGCCCGGTTCTGGCCCCGGCGCAGATCGATCCGGCGCAATTCGAGGCGGCGGTGCTCAACCTCGTCATCAATCCCGGGACGCGATGGCGGGTGGCGGGCGGATCACGATCGAGACCCGGAACGTGACCCTCGACCGAGATTACGCCGCCGACAACCCCGAGCTGACAGCCGGGCCCTATGTCATGATCGCGGTGAGCGATTCCGGCTCCGGGATGACGCCGGCGGTATTGGAAAGAGCGTTCGATCCGTTCTTCACGACCAAGGAAGTCGGCAAGGGATCGGGACTCGGGCTCAGTCAAGTCTATGGTTTCGCGAAGACGGCGGGCGGTCATGTCAAGATCTATAGCGAGCTCGGTATCGGCACGACGGTGAAGCTCTACCTGCCGAAATCATCCGATCGGCCGATCATGCCGGAGATCGGTGCCGAGACGGCGTCGTTGCGGCCGGCCAGCGGACACGAGACGATACTCGTCGTGGAGGATGATGAGGACGTGCTCGCGGTCTCGGCCGAGAGCCTGAGGGAACTCGGCTATCAAGTCGTGACCGCCGGCAACGCCGCTGAGGCGCTGGAGATATTGAGGGGCGACCAGGCGGTCGAGCTTTTGCTTTCGGACGTTATCATGCCCGGAGGCATGAATGGTGTGCAGCTTACCGTCGAGGCGCGGCGCATCCGCCCGGAGCTCAAGGTGTTGCTGACTTCGGGGTACACAGCGGCAGCCCTCAGTCTTGAACACGGGCTGCCCGACAATATGAACGTCGTGGAAAAGCCCTATCGGCGCGAGGATTTGGCCAGAAAACTAAGGCTGGTGATCGGCGGATAGACCAGCGTCGAGCAGCCCGCAGAAGGGTGATCCGATGAGCAAGGCGTTCGTTAAGGAGACGGATGACGAGGCCGACCTGCCCGGTGAGCCGTGGAAGGGGTGATCCAGTCGGTATATTGGCCGTGCAGGCGAGAGCGGTCGGTCGCCATCAACAGGGCGCGGTCGTGGGCCTGCGTCACACTGGGCAGCGGCTCACCTCGATCCTGATCCCGCCGCTGATGGGTGGGATCGCCGACCGCTTGGGCGCGAATGAGAGCTTTGTCATTCTCGGCACATTCTTGCTGCTGTTGTGCGTGTGGATACGCCTTGGCGATGTGGTGGCATTCGCATTCTCCCAGACCCGTTGCGACATTCTCTGCAATTTTA
>DATNKF010000435.1:0-9158 GCA_035603555.1 Allostellaceae bacterium | reverse complement strand
GAGCGGTATCCCGCGGCCACCGAGATCTACGCCAAGGGTTCGCCGGGCAACAGCATGATGCTAGTGTTGCGCGGCACGGCAAAAATGAGCTCGGTCTCCGTCGAGGGAAAGGAGATCGTCCTGAACATCATGAACCCCGGCGATCTTTTCGGCGAAATCGCGCTGCTCGATGGCGGTGAGCGATCGGCGGACGCGGTCGCGATGACCGACTGCGAACTCTTGGTGCTAAATCGCCGAGACTTCATGCCGATCCTGGAACACCGGGCGGACATTTGCATGATGCTGCTCCGGATCCTGTGCCAGCGGTTGCGACAGACCAGCGAGCAGGTCGAGGACGTGCTGTTTCGGCATCTCGAGTCGCGGGTCGCGAAAGCGCTGCTGCAACTCGCCGAGAGAGCCGGCCTGAACGCGGTTTCGGGTTCACCGGTCGAACTTCACGTCTCCCAGCGGGAGCTTGGCAACATCGCGGGCGGCAGCCGCGAAAGCGTCAACAAGATTCTGCAGAGCTGGCACAAGGCAGGCTGGATCGAGCTCGGCAAGGGCTCGATCGTGATCCGCGATATGGCGGCCATCGAACGCTTGGTTTGAAAGCCCGCCGATCGGGCGGCCGCTCTCGCGGGTTGCGTATGGGTTCCCCATATCGGGAGCGACCCGCCCACCACCGCGCTTCCCGATGCTGATCGCTGCGCCGCGGCCCGAGACTTGGATCAGAACGACTTCGGCCGGGCTCTATTGCGAGCCCGGGGATTTCCACATCGACCCGCAGGCTCCGGTGGCGCGCGCCGTGATCACCCACGGTCATGGCGACCACGCCCGCTCGGGAAACGAAGGGGTGCTCGCCACGCCGGCCACCCTGGCGATCATGCGCCAGCGCTATGGCGAGGCGGCCGGCGGCGTGCTGCAGCCGCTCGCCTACGGCAAGAGCCTCACTGTTGGCGATGTGGCGGTGCGGCTCCTGCCGGCCGGGCATGTCCTCGGCAGCGCCCAGGTCGTGCTCGATTATCGCGGCAGCCGGGTCATCGTGTCCGGCGACTACAAGCGCCGCCCTGACCCGACCTGCGCGCCGTTCGAGCCCTGCAATAGCGATCTCTTCATCACCGAGGCGACATTCGGGCTACCGGTCTTCCGCCACCCGCCTGACCGCCAGGAGATCGACAAGCTGCTGCATTCGCTCGCACTCTTCCCCGACCGCTGCCACGTCGTCGGGGTCTATGCGCTCGGCAAATGCCAGCGGGTTCTGGCCCTACTGCGGCGGGCCGGTTATGAGGAGCCGGTTTATCTCCATGGCGCGCTGATCGGCTTGACCGAGCTCTATGAGAGCCTTGGGGTGGCGCTGGGTCCGGTCCTCCCGCTCGCCGATCTTTCTCGGGACGCACTCAGAGGGCGCATTGTGCTGGCGCCGCCGGCGGCGACCACCGACCGCTGGTCGCGCCGGCTGCCCGATCCGGTCGTCGCGATGGCGTCGGGCTGGATGCGGGTGCGTCAACGCGCCAAGGCGCGCGGGGTCGAGCTCCCCTTAGTGATCTCCGATCACGCCGACTGGGACGAGCTGACGGCGACGATCGAGGAGGTCACCGCCGCGGAGATCTGGGTCACCCATGGCCGCGAAGAGGCGCTCGTGCATTACGCGCGGCAAAAAGGCTATCGCGCCGGCGCCCTGGCGCTGACCGGCTTCGAGGAAGACGAGTGAACCAGTTCGGCCACTGGGCTGCCCCTCACCCTCCCGCTCGCACGGGGCGAGGGTTGGAGTGAGGGACAATCGTGAACCGCTTCGCGGCACTCCTCGACGCTCTTCTCTTCACCCCGTCGCGCAACGGCAAATTGCGGCTGATGCAGGAATATTTCGCCGCGACCCCGGATCCGGAGCGCGGCTGGGCGTTGGCCGCCCTGACCGGCGAGCTGGTCTTCGATGCGGCGAAACCGAACCAAGTGCGGGCGCTCGCCGCCGCCAGGGTAGACCCTGACCTCCTGGGATGGTCCTACGATTTTGTCGGCGACCTCGCCGAGACCGTGTCGCTCATCTGGCCCGAGACGGCGCGTGCCGGCGGGCATGTTCCGAGCCTCGCCGAGATCGTCGAACAGCTGAAAGCGACGAGCCGCAACGACGTCGGAAGCCTGCTCGAGCCCTGGCTCGACGCGCTCGATGCGACCGGGCGCTGGGCATTGCTGAAACTCGTCACCCGCGAACTGCGGATCGGTGTCTCGGCGCGGCTCGCCAAGACCGCACTCGCCGAATGGAGCGGTGTCGAGCTCGACCGCATCGAAGAGATCTGGCACGGACTGGCACCCCCGTACCAGGCTCTGTTCGACTGGCTCGAGGGCCGCCGACCGGCGCCCGAGATCGGTAATCTGCCCACTTTTTGCCCACTGATGCTGGCACAGCCGATCGAGGGTTCCGACCTAGACGGCCTCGACCCGCACGACTACCTCGCCGAGTGGAAGTGGGACGGGATCCGCGTCCAACTGGTCGCTCGCGGCGGCGATCGGCGGCTCTATTCACGCTCGGGCGACGATATCGGCACCGCCTTTCCCGAGATCTGCGCCGCTATGCCCGCGGAGGTGACGCTCGACGGCGAGCTATTGGTGCTGCGCGGCGGCGAGGTGGCGCCATTCAATGATCTGCAGCAGCGGCTCAACCGCAAGACCCCGACCGCCAAGCTGAGGCGCGACTACCCGGCCGCGGTGCGGCTCTACGACATTCTCCGCGAGGGGCCCGAGGATCTGCGGGGTCTATCTCTTGCCGAGCGCCGGCGGCGGCTCGAAGCGTGGTACGCACGGGAACCGCGACCGGCTCTCGACCTTTCGCCGCTGGTGCCGTTCGCGAGCTGGCAGGAATTGCGCGAACTGCGCGACGGCGCGCGCGAGCGCGGCATCGAAGGGCTGATGCTCAAGCGCGCGGATTCGCTTTACGTCGCTGGCCGGCCAAAGGGCCCGTGGTTCAAGTGGAAGCGCGGCGCGCTGACCCTCGACACGGTCTTGATGTATGCCCAACGCGGCCACGGCAAACGCTCGTCATTCTATTCAGACTATACCTTCGGTGCCTGGCACGGGGCCGAACTAGTGCCGGTCGGCAAGGCCTATTCGGGGTTCACCGACCAGGAGTTGCAGCGCCTCGACCGCTGGATCCGCAACAACACCGTGCAGCGTTATGGGCCGGTGCGCGAGGTGGCACCGCAGATCGTCCTGGAAATTGCGTTCGACAGCGTGCATCGCTCGACCCGCCACAAATCGGGGGTGGCGATGCGCTTTCCGCGCGTCCACCGCGTCCGCTGGGACAAGCCTGTCGGCGAAGCCGACACCCTCGAGACGCTGGAGCAGCTGCTGACTTAAACCGGCCGGGCACCAGTTGGATGAAGTTCCCCTAGCCGCGCCACTCTCGACTGTGGCGGCGATCTCGCCTCGGCTATGCTTCGGGGCGGGATCTGTCACGCCAACGGAAAGAGCCGCCATGATCAAGCTGTTTTACGCGGTCAATACCTGCTCACTGGCATCGCACATCGCCTTGGAAGAGGCGGGAGCTGAGTATTCGACGGTGAGAATCAACTTTGCGGCCGACGAGCAGCGCGGCCCCGAATATCTCGCCATCAATCCCAAGGGGCGGGTGCCGGCCATGGTCACCGACAAGGGCATTCTGACTGAAACGCCTGCCATGCTGGCCTTTATCGCGCAAAGCTTTCCCAAGGCGGGTTTGGCGCCGCTCGATGACCCCTTTGCCTTTGCCCAGGTGCAGGCATTCAACAGCTATCTGTGCTCGACGGTTCATGTGGCGCATGCCCACCGCATGCGCGGTCGGCGGTGGGCCGACGACCCGGCCGCAATTGCGGAAATGCAGCGCAAGGTGCCGCAATCGGTCGGCGCGTGTTTCGAGCTGATCGAGCATGAGATGCTAAAGGGGCCTTGGGTGATGGGCGAGGCCTATACGATCTGCGACCCCTATCTGTTCACATTAGCGGGGTGGCTGGAGGGCGACGGGGTCGACCTGACGCCGTTGCCGCGAGTGATCGCTCACCGGCGCCGCGTCTCCGAGCGGCCCGCAGTTCAGAAGGCCATTGCAGAGGAACTCTCCTGAGCGTCGGCCCGCGGGCGACGGCGATGCCGTGCGGCACAAACTCCAGCGCCCAGCGCTCGGTGGCGTAGATCAGCGCCGCCTTGGCCACCCCGTATTTGCCAGCCATTGCGAGCTGCGGCGACCAGCCCGAGATCGATGCTACATTGATGACGGCTGCTCCGGCGCGGCCGCTCATATGCCACAGTGCGAGCCGCATCATCCGCAGGCTCTGCACAAGGTTCAGCTCGAAAACGGCACGCCAGTCGTCGTCAGTGCTGTTGGCGATATGCGGCCCGCCCTGGCCACCTCCCACATTGTTGACCAAGATGTCGACGCCGCCGAACACTGTGACGGCCGCCTCGACCAGCTGTGCGGCCTGCTCGGGCCGGGTGAGGTCGCCGACCCGGGCGGCTACTCTGGCGCTGCCGGCGCGCAGGCTGGCCTCGGCTTTGGCTAAACCGCCCGCCGAGCGCGCCGACAGCACGATACGGCAGCCCTTGGCGGCAAAGGCCTTGGCGCTGGCGAGGCCGATGCCGCGGCTCGAGCCGGTAATCAGCACGGCTTTGTCTTTGAGACGCAGATCCATAAGCTGCTCCCCTCTTCAACAACCCGGTTTCTTGGAGGCAGACGCTAGGCCCGATCCTGACGCGCCCGCAACTATGACGTCGCCTCGATCAGGAAGCCGAGCCGGCGGGGGAAACCGCTGTCATCTGCGCGACCCTGCGAGGACTGCTCCGAGAACAATTCCATGGTCGACTATGCGCTCGCCCTGCTGATCGGGGTCGTCGCCGGCCTCCGCGCCTTTTTGGCGCCGGCGTGTTTGACCTGTCATTGCAGGACCCCGGCGCCGGCGATGTCGGCGCGATGATGCGGGCGCTCGAATTGTTCGGCAAAAAGGTCTTGCCGCGCATCCGCGAGATTTGAGCAGGACCGGCGCTCAGCCCCCCGATGCCACGGCGGCGCTCGTCCCGGCGGCGCTGCGGCGGTATTCGGGGACCAGCCGCTCGAGGAGCTGCAGCGCCCGCTCTTCGCGGCGGGAGCGGGCGTTCTCTTCGAGTTCGTCGATCGCGCGGGCGAGCATCGCGTAATCGGCGGTGCGCGGTGCCGCGAGCCGGATCGCCGGGTTCGCGGTCGGCATCAGCGGTTCGGCGGGGTGGAACAGCTCTTCGTGCAATTTCTCCCCGGGACGCAAGCCGATGAACTCGATCTTGATGTCGCGCTCGAGGCGCAGCCCGGCGAGGCGGATCATCTGATGCGCAAGGTCGACGATCCTGACCGGCTCGCCCATGTCGAGCACGAAAATCTTGCCGCGGGCGTCGGCCGCCTCGGGGGCGGGCGACAAGGCTGAAGCCTGCAAGACCAGCTCGACGGCCTCGCGGACTGTCATGAAAAAGCGGTCGGCCTCGGGATCGGTGACCGTCAACGGTCCGCCGGCGGCAAGCTGGCGCGCGAACAAGGGGACCACCGATCCGGTCGAGCCGAGCACATTGCCGAACCGCACGGTGACGTAGCGCGTGCCCTGGCCATAGCGCGAGTCGCGACGCGCCTCGTAGAGGTCGAGCGCCTGGCAGAAGCTTTCGGCGAGCCGCTTGGTGGCGCCCATCACGCTCGTCGGGTTGACGGCCTTGTCGGTCGAGATCATGACGACGAGTGCGGCACCGGAGGCCCGGGCGGCTTCGGCGACATTGCGGCTGCCGACGATGTTGGTCAGCACCCCCTCGAGCGGGTTGGCCTCGACCATCGGCAGGTGCTTGAGTGCCGCCGCGTGAAACACGATCTCCGGCCGTTTGGTGGCGACGACCTCATCGACCTGGCCGCGGTCCCGCACATCGCGCAACAGCGGCAGCTGAACCAGCCCCGGGAAGTGTTCGCGCAATTCCGCATCGATCGCGTAGAGGGCGAACTCGCCATTGTCGAGCAGCACGAGCCGGCTCGGCGAGAAGGCGGCGATCTGCCGCGCGAGCTCGGCCCCGATCGTCCCGCCGGCGCCGGTCACGAGAACCCGCCGGCCCGAAATCAGCCGGGCCATGCCGTCGCGGTCGAGCACCGCCTGCGAGCGTCCGAGCAGATCCTCCAGGGCGACCGGCTCGATGATGCGTTCGGGGCTGCCGAGGTCGCGACGAAAATCGGTGAGCCTTGGCAGGCGCGCCAACGGGATCGCCAGGGCGTCGGCGCGTTCGAGCAGCCCCCGCACCTGCGCGCCGGAGAGGTTTTGCGCGGTGATGATCAGTTTTTGCGGACGCCGGCCGCGCCGATCGAGCCGCTCGACGACTTCCTCGAGCGCGTCGATCGTGCCGAGCACCGGGACACGATAAATCTCCCGGCCGACGCGCGAGGGGGTATCGGCAAGGACCCCGACGACGCGGTAGACGGCAGCTGGGTCACGCATCATCTCGCGAATAAAGGTATCCGCCCCGTCCTTCGTGCTGATCAGCAGCACCGGAATGTTGCGGTGCTTGGCGCGTTCGAGAATGTGGTCGAGACCCCGGTCCTTGAACAGGCGATAGGCGAGCCGCGGGGCGCCCAGCAGCGCGATCAACACGAACCAATTGATCAGCAGTGTCGATCGCGGCAGCGCCTCGAGGCGGGTGAGGACGAACATCACCGGCAAGAACACCGCGACCGTGAGGGTCACCGCGCGAACGATGTTGAAGAGATCGGGCAGCGAGGCATAGCGCCAGATGCCGCGATAGAGGCCGGTGAGCAGAAATACGATCGCGGCGATCAGCGTAAAACCGACAATGTAGGTGGCCGTCAGTTGCGGCCGGTAGTCGACGACGTCATCGCCGAGCCGCAAATAGAGTGCGGCGGCGAGCGACAGCGCCGCCATCAGCACATCGTGGACGAAGGCGAGAAGAGCTCGCCTGTTATTCGAAAAAATAGCCACCCGTCCCCCTCTGAGCTCGACCCCTATAGCAGCAATCGTCATCCCGGGAAACCGGCGCTGCGGGCGCGCGTGCGTCAGCAATCTGGATTGGAGTACTATCGTCCGGACGGAGCAATTCTCTAAAATGGAGCATGGACGAGGAGCATCTCTACCTCACCCTGCATCCCGAGACGCGCGATCCTGCCGCGAGGATCTTCCGCGGCGTGAATCATGCAATGGTCGCGGCCGGAATCGGCATCATGCTCGCCGACACGGTGGTGCGATGGCGCGAGGCATATGAGGCCGCGCTCGACGCCGGGTTTCAGATCGTCTGCGCGTTCTTCTTTACCGAGTACGTGCTGCGGCTGTGGGCGGCACCCGGAGCTCCTGGTGCCGCGCATCACGGGAAGTGGCGGTCACGGCTCGCATGGGCCCGATCGCTCGGCGGCGTATTCGATTTCCTTGGTGCGCTTCCCGGCGTGCTCGACATTGTCTTCGACCCGCGCTACGCGAGCCTGTTTGGCTTTATCTGGGTGTTCAAGCTCGTCCGCTACTCGCCGGGGCTGGTGAGCCTGGAGCGGGTGATCGGCAATGCCCGACACGCCTTGCTCTCTGTTTTGCTCGGCTTCGGCATACTTCTGCTGCTCGCGGCGAGCCTCGCCTACCTGCTGGAGCGCTCGACCCAGCCCGATGCCTTCGGCTCCATCCCGGCGGCGTTGTGGTGGGCGATCGTCACGATGACGACCACGGGCTATGGCGACGTGATACCGCAAACCGTGCTCGGCCGGATGTTGTCCGGGATCGTCATGGTCAGCGGCATTCTCGTCTTCGCCTTGTGGGCGGGCATTCTCGCGATGGGCTTTGCTGAGGAAACCCGGCGGCGCGAGTTTCTGCGAACCTGGGATCTCGTCGCCAAGGTTCCGTTCTTCCACGATGTCGGCGCCGCCGCCATCGCCGATGTGGCGCAGCTTTTGCGCCCGCGCGATTATCCGGCCGGAGCCGTCGTCGTTCGGCGCGGCGAACGCGGCGACTGCATGTATTTTGTCGCATCGGGAGAAGTCGAAATCCGACTGCGACCCGAGTCGATCCGTCTCCGGCCGGGGGATTTCTTTGGCGAGCTCGCGTTGCTCACCGGCGATCCGCGCAATGCGACCATCGTCGCGGTGCGGCAATCCACCCTTCTTCGCCTTGACATCGTCGATTTTCGCCATCTGCTCGGGCGCCAGCCCGAACTCGCCCGCATCATCCGCGCCGCGGCCGAGCAACGCCTCGAAGCCGCCACACTGTAGTCAATCTATTTATCGGGAGTCGCTGCCAGCTGCTTGCGCATGAAGTATTTCGCGTGTCCCGGCGGCCAATCGTCCAGCGTGGCGAAAACCTGGTATCCATATTTTTCGTAGAACGGCCGCGCTTGGAAGCTGTGTGTCTCCAAAGTCGCGGCAAAGCAGCCGCGCTCTACGGCGTATGCTTCGGCCGCCTGCAGCAACCGCGTGCCGTTGCCCGCGCCGCGCGCCGCCGCGTGCACCCAAAGAATTCTCACATGGAGCCAGCCGCCCCAGAGACTGCCGAGCAGCCCACCCAGCCATTCGCCGCGCGGGCTCTTCAGGAAGAACCCTACCGGGTGCCAGGCCGAGAGCCCGGTCGCAGCGATGTTGTGCGCGTCGAGGCTGTCGATCACATAATCCCTCAGCGCCTCCCCGGGCAGTGGATCGAATACGATCTCGAGCTCGTCCATAATCACGCTCCCGATAGCGAGGCATCATCGAGGAAGCGGACGAGGTGGCGCGCCTCGCGGCCTGTCGCATCGGCGATCTGGTGCCGGCAGCTCGTGCCGTTGGCGGCGAGCAGCACATCGGACGGTGCCGACCGCACCTTCGGTAATACGCCGAGTTCGCCGATCTTCAGCGACATCTCGTAATGCTCGGCCTCGTAGCCGAACGACCCGGCCATCCCGCAGCAGGTCGAATCGAAAGTTTCGACGGTGAGACCGGGGATTAGCTGCAACGCTTTGACTGCCGCTCCGACCGTGGCAAACGCCTTCTGGTGGCAGTGCCCGTGCAGCAATGCCGTCCGCCCTTCCATCGAAGCGAGCGTCAATTGAAAGCGGCCCGCCGTACGCTCGCTGTCGACGAACTCCTCGAAGAGCTGGGCCCGTTCGGCAAGCGCCTTGGTTTGGCCACCCGGCAGGATCGCCGGGAACTCGTCGCGCAACGTCAAGAGACACGAGGGCTCGAGCCCGACGAT
>DATNKF010000434.1:0-3177 GCA_035603555.1 Allostellaceae bacterium | reverse complement strand
ATCGCCGGGCAGGCTGCCTCGGTCGGCTGGGGCGCTACACTCGGCACTTTAATGCAGATCATCAAGCCGTGGCGCCGCCGCTTTGGCATTGTCGTGACCTCGGGAATAGCGCGGGTCGCGGCGTTCATCGGGATCGGCATCTTCAGCGCTCTCGCCGTCGCTGCGGTCAAGGTTGGGGCGCCGTTCGGCTACCTGCTGATCCTCCTGGGGCTGGCAGCACCGCTCGCCGGACTGCTGCATTGGCTCGAATCCTGGCTCGCCCACGACATCGCCTATCGACTGTTGGCGGAGATGCGGATCGATCTCTTC
This sequence comes from Allostellaceae bacterium, assembly GCA_035603555.1. Classification (GTDB taxonomy): domain Bacteria; phylum Pseudomonadota; class Alphaproteobacteria; order ATCC43930; family CGMCC-115725; genus AP-15. The sequence goes on along the minus strand of DATNKF010000434.1, from coordinate 2,868 downwards.
CGCAAGCTCGACACCTTGGCGCCGGCCTATCTGGTGCGGCGCCGCTCGGGTGACCTGGTGGCGCTTGCCAATCAGGACATCGAGACGATCGAATACTTCTTCGCCCATACCGTGGCGCCGGCGCTGGTGGCGATCCTGGTGCCCTCGACGGTGCTTCTGGCCCTCGCCGTCATCGCCTGGCCGATTGCCTTGGCGCTACTGCCTTTCGTCCTTTTCGCCGGTTTGGCGCCGGTGTTGATGCGGGCGCGAATCGATCGCTTCGGCGCCCAGGCACGAGAGGCGTTGGGCCTCTTGGGCGCCTACGTCACCGAAACGATCCAGGGCCTCTCCGATCTGGTCGCCTTTCAGGCGATTGCCGGTCGGCGCCTCGGATTCATGGACGCGGTTCGCGGCTATCAGAGGATCCGCCTGGCGCTGCTGCGCGATCTGTCCTCGCAGACCGCCCAGCTCGAAATGGTGACCGGGCTCGGCGGGCTCGCGGTTGCGGTGGTGGGCGCGCGGCTGGCCGCCGAGCACGAGCTGATGGCGACGACCTTGCCGCTGTTGATTCTCTTGGCGTTGGCCTCGTTTCTGCCGATCTCGGAGATCGCCAATGTCAGCCGGCAGCTCGCCGATAAGATCGCTTCGACGCGGCGTTATTATGCCGTGCAGCGCGAAAAGCCCGGGGTCGTCGACGGCTCGCTCCGCCCGCCCGCGCCGTCGGGCGGCTCGGCCATCCGCTTCGAGGGAGTGGGCTTTTCCTATCCGGGCGCCCGCCGGCCAGCGCTCGCCGAAATCGGCCTCGAAGTCCCGGCCGGGACCACGATGGCGCTGGTCGGCCCCTCGGGCGCCGGCAAGACGACCATAGCCAACCTATTGTTGCGCTTCTGGGATCCGAGTGCCGGGCGGATTCTGATTGACGGGGTCGATCTGCGCGATTTCGAGCTCGACCACCTGCGGGCGCGGATCTCGCTGGTCTCACAGGACACGTATTTGTTCAACGACACCCTGCGCGCCAATGTGCGGCTCGCCCGCCCCGAGGCCGACGAAGCTGCGATCCGCCGGGCATTCGAGCAGGCAGCCCTCGCCGATTTTGTCGCGAGCCTGCCCGAGGGGCTCGACACGATGGTTGGCGAGCGCGGCGTGCAGCTCTCCGGCGGCCAGCGGCAGCGCGTCGCGATCGCCCGCGCGTTCCTGAAGAACGCGCCGACCCTGATCCTCGACGAGGCGACCTCGCATCTCGACGCGGTCAGCGAGACCCAGGTGCGCGAGGCGCTCGCGGCATTGATGCGCGACCGGACGACGATCGTCATCGCCCATCGGCTCTCGACGGTGCGCGACGCCGACCGGCTCGCCGTGCTCGACCGCGGCCGTCTCGTCGAGACCGGCACCCATGGCGAGCTTCTCGCCCGCAACGGGCTCTATGCCCGGCTGATCCGCCGCCAGATCGCCGGCGCGCAACAACCGATCCGCATGGCCGGGAACTAGCCCGGGCTCCGACAGCTACCGGTATGGCGGCGCTATGGCCATGCCGCTTCCGGCGGCAGCGACATCAGGATCGCCTCGACATTGCCGCCGGTCTTCAGTGCCGCGGTCGTAGAGCAGGTTGAACTCGACATAGCGGCCGCGGCGCACGAGCTGATGGCGCCGCTGCTCGGCCGTCCATCCGGTGAGTTCCGCGGTCAGGTAGGCCAGCCTCTGTCGTTTCACTCCGCGCTCCCGCGCGGAGGCGCAGTTCCGGTGGCAGGATTGGGCCAGCATCACGACCCGCGGTTGGAGCGCGGCCCTGGCGTTCTCGTCCTCGGTCATCGGCCTGGTGATACCCGCCGACAATCGCGACGCTCATTGAGCGTGGTTTTACACGCTACGCGCAGTCTTATAGGTTGGACGCGTTCTCAATTCGGCAGAAGTGCACGATGGCTGAGAAGAGGAATCTTCGGCTGAAGGAGCCCTGGCATCCTGGCGAGTGCAAAGGCAAGCTGCCCCATCCTCGACCGTATCTGATATGACGCAACGACAGGGGAAAAGCTCGCCTGTGGGAGGTTGGGAAAGGGCGGTATGAACGCCGTTGAGATTGAAGAGGCCATATCAGCGCTCGCCGAGCGGCCGTTCGACGCCGGGGAGTTCCCGTTCGCCTTCCTGCAAGCCTTCGGCAACAAGGAGACGACGCTCAAGCGCCTGCGCAAGGGCGAGTCGAACAGGTCAGACCTGGGCGGAGTCCTGCAGACCAACAACATCCATATCGCCGTCGCCGCCCCCGGCGAGGTCACCAAGACCCTCGCCGCGCTGCAGGCCAGCCCGGCGACGGCCAGGGCCAAGGCGAAGTTCATCCTGGCGAGCGATGGGGACACGTTCGAGGCCGAGGACCTGGCGAGCGGCGAGACGGTCGCCTGCGCCTACGCCGACTTCCCGAACCGCTTCGGCTTTTTCCTGCCGCTCGCCGGCATCACCACCGAAAAGCCGATCCGCGAAAGCTCCTTCGACATCCGGGCCACCGGCCGGCTCAACAAGCTCTATGTCGAGCTGCTGAAGGACAACCCCGAATGGGGCACAGCCGCGCGCCGCCACGACATGAACCATTTCATGGCGCGGCTGATCTTCTGCTTCTTCGCCGAGGACACCGACATTTTCAACGGCGCCGGTCTGTTCACCGCCACGATCGAGCAGATGAGCGCGCGGGACTCGTCCAACACGCACGAGGTGATCGGCGCGCTGTTCCGGGCGATGAATACGCCGATCAAGCATCGCGCCGCCGCGAACCTGCGGCCTTGGGCCGACGCGTTTCCGTATGTGAACGGCGAGCTCTTTTCGGGCAGCTTGGACGTGCCGCGCTTCAGCCGGATCGCGCGCTCCTATCTCCTTCACATAGGAAATCTCGACTGGACTAAG
>DATNKF010000433.1:0-5020 GCA_035603555.1 Allostellaceae bacterium | reverse complement strand
GGTTGAGCAACGCGAAGCCCATCAGAACGCGGCGTCGCAATGATGGGTTTCGGCTACGCTCAACCCATCCTACAGCCAGTCGATTCAGGGCTTTTCTTGCGGGTAGAGCGTCTCCGGTGCGACCAGCGGCTCGGCGATGACCGCCCACTGCCCGTCGCGCCAGGCGTGGAAGAAGCAGCTGCGCCGCCCGGTGTGGCAGGCAACACCGTGCTGATCGACCAGCAGCAGCACGGCGTCGCCGTCGCAATCGAGGCGCAGCTCACGCAGGTGCTGAATCTGTCCGGAGGTCTCCCCCTTGCGCCACAGCTTGGCGCGCGAGCGCGACCAATAACAGGCCCGGCCTTCGGTCAGGCTCGCGCGGACCGCCTCACGGTTCATCCACGCCATCATCAGGATTTCGCCGGTATCGTGCTGCTGGGCGATCGCCGGAACGAGACCATCCGCGCCGAACTTGATCTCCGCCAGCGCGCGCTCGATCGGATCCGTCACCTCGATTTCCTCCACAATTCACCGGGTCACGCCGTAAGGAGGCGGACGCGGCCCGCGAGTGCCGGCGTATCCGCGGCCGCGGCGAAGCGACGATCGGCCGTCACGACGTGCGTTCGATGGTGCAGCGCCAGCGCCAGGTAAATGCAATGGTAAACCGGGTGGCTGATTTCCATGGCGAGCTTTAGCGCCTGCTCAAGATATGGCTCGATCGGGAGCGATGCGACCGGCGCTTTCAGCAGCTCGGCGAAATGGGCGGCGGCTTCGTCGTCGCCGATTTCGCCGATTCGCGCGTGCCGCCACAGCGCATTTGCCGCTTCGGCGAGCCACAGAGCGGGCGCAATCAGCTCCTGGTCGCGGAGTGCGACCGCCGCTTCGCTTTCAGGTTCATCAATGACCCATTTCACCGCCACGGAGGCATCGATGACGATCCTCACCGCTCGTCTCGATCCTGCCGGATCAGCTCCTCAGACGGGACCGAAATGCGCCCCCGCGTTGCGGCGCGGAGGGCGGCGGCGCGTTGCCAAAATCCGGCGCGACCGGGGCGCAAAACTTCTTCTAATATGATGCGGTGTTCTGCTTCGGCGCTTCGCCCGTGCTCGGCGGCCCTGCGTTTCAATGCTTCGACAACGTCCTGCGGAACGTCGCGTACGAGAAGTTGCGACATGATGGCCTCCCTCCTCTGCTATCATATGATAGCAATTCCCGGACGCAATGTCCAGAGGTGGCGCCGGTACCGTCGGCATACTAAATTCCTTACCGACAGGGCGGGTCCGCACCCATGTCGGGCTGGCGCGGCTTGACGCCCTCTCCCGTCGGGAGAGGGATTTTTGCAACTGGAATCGCGTGCTGGATGTCCACCCTTCCCGCCACCGTCACCGACACGCTCGATCTGCTCGGCAGCGCCGATTACATCGCCGACCGCAGCCTGGCGACGGCAGTGCACTTGGCGCTGCACCTGAAGCGGCCGCTCTTCCTCGAAGGCGAGGCGGGGGTCGGCAAGACCGAGATCGCCAAGGTGCTGGCGACGGCACTCCAGCGCCGTCTCATTCGCCTGCAATGTTATGAGGGTCTCGACGTCGCCTCGGCGGTCTATGAGTGGGATTATGCGCGCCAGATGATCGAGATCCGCCTCGCCGAGGCGGTGGCGGAGGACCGCAGCGAAATCGAGAGCACGATCTTTTCCGACCGGTTTCTGATCAAACGGCCGTTGCTGCAGGCGCTGGAGCCGGAAATCGAGGGCCCGCCGGTCCTGCTGATCGACGAGCTCGACCGGACCGACGAGCCGTTCGAGGCCTATCTCCTCGAGATCCTCTCCGATTTCCAGGTCACCATCCCCGAGATCGGCACGATCAAGGCCGAGGAGCCGCCGATCGTCGTCATCACCTCCAACCGCACGCGCGAGATCCATGACGCGCTGAAGCGCCGCTGCTTCTACTACTGGGTCGACTATCCGACCGCTGCGCGCGAGCTCGAGATCCTGGAGCGCAAGGCGCCCGGCGCCAGCGAGAGCCTGTCGCGCGAGGTCGTCGGCTTTGTCCAGAAATTGCGCGGGATGGACCTCTTTAAGCTCCCCGGCATCGCCGAGACGATCGATTGGACCGAAGCGCTGATGCAGCTCGACGTGCTCGAGCTGACCCCGCATGCGATCAATGACACATTGGGCGTGCTGCTCAAATACCAGGACGACATCGCTCGGCTGCACGGCAGCGAAGCTGCCCGGCTGTTGGAGCAGGTCAAGGCCGAGGCTGCGGCAGCGGCGCGGGAAGGCTGATACGATCGTGCTGGCATTGTCACGAGATTGCTTCGCTGCGCTCGCAATGACCCCGAAAGAGGCCGTCATTGCGAGGAACGAAGTGACGAAGCAATCTCGACGAGAATGAGCATGGTTGCCGCCGCTCAGCCTGGCGGCGGAGCGCTGCTCGCCAATCTGATGCATTTCGCGCGCACCTTGCGCGCGGCGGGGCTGCCGGTCGGGCCCGGCAAGGTCATCGACGCCGTCGCCGCCGTCGGGGCGATCGGCATCACCGACCGGAGCGACTTCTACTGGACATTGCATGCGGTGCTCGTCAATCGGCCGGACCAGCGGCTGATCTTCGACCAGGCCTTTCACGTCTTCTGGCGCAACCCCGATCTCCTGAAAAGGATGATGAGCCTGGTGCTGCCGGAATTGCGCATCGCGGGCGCGGAGGATCAGGGTGCGGCGATGGCCCGGCGGCTGGCGGAAGCGCTCCATCCCGACAAGGGAGAGGGGAGCGAACCCGAGGAGACCGAAACCGAGCTCGACGCGGCGATGACCTTTTCCGATCGCGAGCAGCTGCGCGGCATGGATTTCGAGAAGATGTCGCTCGAAGAGCTGGCGCGCGCCAAGGCCGCCATCACGAGGCTCCGGCTCCCGTTGCAGGACGTGCCGACCCGGCGTTTCGCGCCCGACCGACGCGGCGCGCGCGCCGATCTGCGCGCAACCTTGCGCGCCGCTTTGCGCTCGGGCGGCCTCATTGAGCTCAAGCGGCGCAGCCCGCGCCGGCGCCCGCCGCCGCTCGTCGTCTTATGCGACATCTCCGGCTCGATGAGCCGCTACAGCCGCATCTTTCTGCATTTCATGCATTCGGTGACCAACGACCGCGACCGCGTCCACACCTTCGTCTTTGGGACGCGGCTGACTAACATCACCCGCTATCTGCGTCATCGCGACGTCGATTTGGCGCTCGAGCGCGTCGCCGAGGCGGTCGTCGACTGGTCGGGCGGCACCCGCATCGGTCATTGCCTGGGCGACTTCAACCGGCTGTGGTCGCGCCGCCTCTTGGGGCAGGGGGCGATCGTGCTGTTGATTACCGACGGCCTCGACCGGGACGCCGGGACCGGTCTCGCGCACGAGATGGACCGGTTGCACCGCTCCTGCCGCCGGTTGATTTGGCTGAACCCGCTGTTGCGCTATGAAGGCTTCGAGCCAAGATCTCTCGGGATGAAGGCGATGATGCCATATGTCGACGAGTTCCGACCGGTGCACAATCTCGAGAGCCTCCAAACCCTGATCGACGTGCTGAGCGCGCCGATCGCGCGGCGCAGCACGGCGGTCTCGGCATGGCGACAGAATGAGGAGAGGGCAGCATGAGCGATACCGCGGAAATCCTCGAACAGGCAGCGCGCTGGCGCGAGGCGGGATCGGGTGTAGCGCTGGCGACCGTCGTCACCACCTGGGGTTCCTCGCCACGGCCGGCCGGCGCCAAACTCGCCGTCAACGATGCGGGCGCCATGGTCGGCTCGGTCTCGGGCGGCTGTGTCGAGGGCGCGGTCGTCAACGAGGCGCTCGAAGCCATCCGCGACGGCAAGCCGCGCCTCTTGGATTTCGGCGTCACCAATGACCAGGCGTGGGAAGTCGGCCTCGCCTGTGGCGGCAAGATCCAGATCTTTGTCGAGCGCGTCGAATGAAGGGGCGCATTCTCGACCATCTCGTGGCGGCGGAGCGTGAGCACCGCTCTGTCGCGCTCGCCACCGACCTCGCTACCGGTCGGCAATTGCTGCTTGATGGTGAGCAGGCCGAGGGCGATCTGGCGCTTGACGAGGCGGCGCTCGAGAGAGTGCGCGAGGCTTGGCGTGCTGGCCGCAACCGAACCATCGAGGCGGCGGCCGGCGTTGTGTTCGTCGAGGTGCTCACGCCGCCGCATCGCTGCTTCATCATCGGCGCCGTGCATATCGCCCAGCCGTTGGCGAAGATGTTGGTGATGAGTGATTATGCCGTGACAGTCATCGACCCGCGCGAATCCTTCGCCACCGAGGCGCGTTTTCCCGGGATCGAGATGACCTCGGAGTGGCCCGACGAAGCTCTCGAACGATTGAAGCCGGACCGCGGTACGGCGGTCGTGGCCTTGACCCACGACCCGAAGCTCGACGACCCGGCGCTGGCCGCGGCATTGCGTTCGGACTGCTTCTACATCGGCGCGCTCGGCTCACGCCGCAACCACGCCGGGCGCTGCGCGCGGCTCAGGGAGCTGGGCTTTAGTGATGCTGACGTTGCTCGCATTCACGGGCCGATCGGGCTCCCGATCGGCGCGGTGTCGCCAGCCGAGGTGGCGGTCTCGATCGTTGCCGAGATGACCCAGGTGCTGCGTCGCGGCGCGAAAGCCGAGGCGGCATGAGGTTCGGCGAGGTCCCCGTCGCCGAGGCCGAGGGTGCCATCCTCGCCCACAGCCTGAAGCTCGGGACAACAGCGTTCAAGAAAGCGCGCGTGCTGTCGCATGAGGATCTCGAACTGCTCGCTGGTGCCGGCCTCGCGCGGATTGTTGTCGCTCGGCTCGAACCGAGCGATGTTGGCGAAGACGAGGCGGCAGAGCGGGTGGCAGCGGCCGCTGTCGGACCCGGGGTTTCGGTGGCCGCGCCCTTCACCGGGCGGGTGAACCTCTTCGCCGAGGCGCGCGGTGTGCTCGCCTTCGACCGCGAGCGGGTCGACCGGCTCAATCTGATCGACGAGGCGATCACGCTCGGGACATTGCCGCCGTTCGCGGTCGTCGAGCCCAAGCAAATGGTCGCCACC
>DATNKF010000432.1:0-2481 GCA_035603555.1 Allostellaceae bacterium | reverse complement strand
GATGTGGATCTTAGAGGCGATCGTTGCCTAATTCTTGCGCATTACGTCCATAATGGCGTTTTGCTCGAGGAAAAAAGCAGCCGCGCCGTGCTGCGTCATGCCGCAACGCTATGGGGGTATTCCGTCAAGTTGCTTGAGATCGACGCCGCCACCGACAAGACGCTCAAGACCTATGAAGTTGCCGCACCCGGCTAACCTTCCGGATGCCGCGTCATACCTTGCGGAGATGGACGGTCCGACGGCTGTCGCTTTCACCCTATGATCGTCCTCGGCATTGAGACGAGCTGCGATGAGACCGCCGCGGCGGTTGTTGCCGAGATCCCGGTCCCCAAGAGAATCCGGTCGAACGAGGTTTATGGGCAGGAGGTCGAGCACGCGCCCTTTGGCGGAGTTGTGCCGGAGATCGCGGCGCGGGCCCACCTCGATCACCTTGATACCGTCATCACCCGGGCTCTTGTACAAGCCGACGTCACGCTGGCCGAGATCGATGGCGTAGCTGCTGCCGCAGGCCCGGGTCTGATCGGCGGTCTGATTGTCGGCGCCATGACCGCGAAGAGCATCGCATGGGCGGCCAACAAGCCGTTTATCGCGGTTAACCATCTCGAGGCGCACGCTCTGACGGCTCGCTTGACGGATAATGTCGCCTTTCCCTATCTCCTCCTCCTGGTTTCAGGCGGGCATTGCCAGCTCCTGTCGTGCACGGGTGTCGGGAGCTATGTCTGCCTCGGCACGACGCTCGACGACGCCGCCGGAGAGGCGTTTGACAAGGCGGCCAAGCTGATCGGGCTCGGCTATCCCGGCGGACCTGAGATCGAGCGGAGTGCGCGCGCGGGAGACCCCCACCGCTTCACCCTGCCGCGCCCGCTCAAAGGCAGGCAGGGCTGCGATTTCTCTTTCTCCGGATTGAAGACGGCCGTACGTCTGCTCACCTGCGAGCGAGGCCCTCTCGACGCCCGCTATGTGGCCGACCTCGCGGCATCGGTCGAACGCGCCATCTGCGAAGCGTTGGTCGATCGCACGGCAAACGCTATCGCCTGGTTTCGCCACCATCACCCGGATGGAGAAAGCCTGGTGGCCGCCGGCGGCGTCGCGGCCAACGGGCAGTTGCGCCATCGCCTGGCGGCCCTCGCCGCTAACAGCGGGCTGCGCTTTGTCGCGCCGCCGCCGGAACTGTGCACCGACAACGCGGCGATGATTGCCTGGGCGGGTATTGAGCGCCTTCGTCTGGGCTTGACCGACGGCCTCGATATTGCGCTCCGGCCACGCTGGCCGCTCGACGCCACGGCGCAACAGCCCCGGGTTGCTGCACGGCGAGCATGCTGACCAGACCGAACCGGTGAAACGGTTGGCGATCATCGGCGCGGGAGCTTGGGGAACGGCACTGAGCGTTGTTGCTCGGCGCGCGGGCTCGACACCGGTTTTGTGGGCGCGCGATCCCGCTATCGTCGCGGCGATCAACGAACGGCACGAAAACCCGTTGCTTTTGCCGGGCGCGATACTCGACCCTACAATCGTAGCGACAAGCGACATCGACGCGGCGACAGCCGACGCCGAAGCGGCGCTCCTGGCCGTACCGGCGCAATTCTTGCGCGCGGTGATTCTCGCGCTGCGGCCCGGCTTACCCTCGGGGCTTCCGGTGCTGCACTGCTCCAAAGGGATCGAGGCCGGATCGCTGAGAACGATGTCGGAAATTTCTGCCGAACTTCTGCCGAATTCACCGGTCGCGGTGCTCTCGGGACCGACCTTCGCGGCCGAGGTCGCACGCGGGCTGCCCACGGCGGTTACTATCGCCAGCCGTGACGCGGCGCTCGCTCACGCCTTCGTCGGGGCACTCGGGAGCGGCAGGTTCCGCCCCTACTTGTCCGACGATCCGACCGGTGCCGAAATCGGCGGCGCCGTCAAAAATGTGATCGCAATTGCGTGCGGAACCGTTGTCGGGCGGGGATTGGGTGAGAACGCCCGCGCCTCGCTGATCACCCGCGGTCTCGCTGAGATGATTCGGGTGGGGCTCGCCAAGGGCGCCCGCGCCGAAACCTTTAGAGGGCTGTCCGGCCTCGGCGACCTGGTGCTTACCTGCTGCAGCGGCCAATCTCGCAATTATGCGCTCGGGCTCGAGCTTGGGCGCGGACAGGTTCCTGGCAAAGCGCTCGCCGGCCGCCGCTCAGTCGTCGAGGGTGTCGCGACTGCCACCGCTGTCTCGGGACTGGCGCAGCGGCTCGGCATCGAGATGCCGATCAGCGAGGCTGTCGAGGCGGTTCTCCACCGCGACGCGTCGATTGACACGATGATCGACGGGCTCCTGCGCCGGCCCCATCGGCGTGAATAGGGGGTTCTCGCAAGGCTCTATCAGCGCTTGGCAGACATCACGGAAAAGACTTTGGCCCAGCTGCAGAAAGCCAATATCATCAGACAGCGAGTAGCGTCATCGCCTCGGGCCGACATGAGCGAGAACGGAAAGCGCGGCGAGGAAGGGCCGGGTAC
>DATNKF010000431.1:0-2356 GCA_035603555.1 Allostellaceae bacterium | reverse complement strand
GTGCGCCGGCACAAACACCTCGCGGACGACGATATCCTTACTGCCGGTCCCGGCAAGGCCGCAGACAAACCAGTTGTCGACGATCTCGCAATCACCGATCGGCAGCAGAAAGAAGGCACCCTCGAAGGCCTGCCCCGGACCCGGATCCGGGGGCGGCTTGGCATCCGGGGGCGTGATGAAGGCACCGAGCTTGACCCAGCTCGAAGCGTCGCATCCGCTGGCGAACGACCAGGTGCCGCTCAGCACATATCCGCCGTCGACCGGGATAGCATTGCCGGTGGGAGCAAAGCACGCGCAGGTGAACGGGTCCGCGTCCCCATCCCAGACCTCGCGTTGGGCCTCGATCGGGAAGTGGGCGATCGAGCGGCCGTTGGAGACCGCACCGTTGACCGCCCAGCCGGTCGAGGCGCAGGCCGCCGAGATCGTCATCGCGATCTTGAGCGCTACCTCGCCGTCATACTCGAAGCCGCCGAACTCCTTAGGCCGACAGGTGCGCAACAGCTCGGCATCCCTGATCTTGTCGATGATGTGCGGGGGCACGTTGCGATTGCGCTCGGTCTCCTCGGCGAGCTCCCTAATTTCCGGCACCATGCGGCGCGCCCGGCTGATCAGCTCCTCCGGGGTCGGAACGGCGAAGCGGCGTATCGCGGCAGTATTCATTCGGGAAAACCCCTTTGTCTTCGTGCCGTATCGCCCGCCAAAGATGCGCCTCGGCGAATATCGCGACAACGCAAAAATTCCCGCTTGGGGCGGAATCTGATACGGCCTGCGGCATGCTACTCGTAGCGCGACCCGCACCGAGAGGCTGACCAGCCATGACGATCGAAGCCCGTCTCACGACAGCTACCGCTGTTATCCGCGAGGCCGGAGCGCTCGCGGGCAAGTATTTCGCCAGCAGGACAGCGTTGACGCGGGAGACAAAGGGACCGCAGGACTTCGTCAGCATCGCCGATCGCGAGGTCGAAGCGTTGATCCGCACCGGGTTGGCCGAAGCCTTTCCGACCGACGGGTTCCTCGGCGAGGAAAGCGGCGGTGCCGCTAGTGAGCGCTGCTGGGTGGTCGATCCGATCGACGGCACCAACAATTTCCTCCGCGGGCTTCCTCTCTGGGGCGTCTCCATCGCCTATGCGATAGCAGGCGAACCGGTGATCGGCCTTATCTACCTGCCGTGCGTCGACAGGCTCTATTCGGCCGTTCGCGGTCAGGGCGCCTGGTGCAATGGCATCCCGATACGCGTGAGCGGGGCCGGCGATCTGGCTGAGGCGACGGTCCTGCTCGGTCTCTCTCGCCGCACTTCGCCTGATCTGTCCCTTGGAATGATCGAAACGGTGCTGCGCAGCGGCAGTGCAATGCGCTGTATGGGCACTTGCGTCGTTGCCCTTGCGATGGTGGCCGAGGGCACCGCCGACGCTTATTACGAAGCGCACGTCCAGCCTTGGGATTGTTTGGCCGGACTGCTGATCGTTCGCGAGGCGGGCGGTCGAACCAACGACGTTCCCGGGCCGGTGATGCTGGCGCACGGCGGACCGCTGCTCGCCGCCACTCCGGCATTGTTCGATCGGCTGGCCGCTCTGGCTTCGAGGCGGCTGGACCTCGGCGGCAGGCTGGCAGCTCCTCCTCCCTGAGAGCAGGGAGAAAATTCGATTCGTCCCGGGAAATCGCCCGGCCGATCGACCATAACACCATTCGGATCAGATGGTTAGATGCCCAAACCAGCGCTCGGGCAACAGGGAGCCGAGTGATGCTCCTGAGGGAGGCTGCAGGGAGGATTTCGGCCGGCATTTCGCACCCCTCTCCGATGGTTCAAAGTTGTCAAAAAGATCACGTTATGGATTGCTATAATAGCATCTCTCTGACATAAATTCAAGCTCCCACGTGCCAGCCGGCATGGCTGTAGACGGCGGTGACGTCAAGCGATACTTGACGCCCGCTCGGGTGGGGATCATCTCTGCCCGAGTGATACGCACCTTCCGCAGTAGGGCGCTTCGGCGATATTTCGAGGCCGGAGATGTCGCCGGATTGAGCACGCCGAATGTCAGTAGGCGGCAATCCGTAGGGCGGGTGGAGCGCAAGCGCAACCCGCCGAAGAGAAGGCGAGTGGCGGGTTGCACCCGCCCTACATTGGTTCGCTGCTCGGCGCGCGGGCGAAGATGAGCGTCGTGCCGGTCACGATAGGGGCGCTGGCGTGCGCTAGGACTGTCCGGGGACGGCGAGCGTTGCGCTCTTATCGACTGCCTGATCCATTTCTTCGGGGGTGATGAGCGGCGTCATCGCCAGGTCAACGGCACCGGAGCCATTGGCCGCGACGGATAGCGCAACCGCGGAGACGTTGTCGGGAAAGTCTACGATCGCTACG
>DATNKF010000430.1:0-5878 GCA_035603555.1 Allostellaceae bacterium | reverse complement strand
CGGCGCGTCGACAGGCGCATGAACAACCCCTCCTGCTCGGCCTCGGCATGAACCACGCCGCCGACAGCGAACTCGGCGGCGAGGTGCCACCGCACCCGGCCAAGCCCCACCACCCGCATTCGTCCGACGAGCGGGTCGGATATCGTCACCGGCCGGCGATAGTTGATATGCGTCGCGAGCAGGATGGGTGCCACATCCTCGGCGAGCGCGCGGATCAGCGGATAGGCCTGGTCCAACAGCGCCAGGCGAAGATCTTCGAGCCAGCGGATGAACACGATATTGCTGACGATGCCGGCAAAGTCTATGTCGTAGGTCCGTATCGGAAGCGGCTGCTCGTAGAATTCGTTCATCCCCTTCCCCGGTTTTGCCCATCGGTTTTGATTGGGGCCCCGCAGCATGGCACAGCCGGTCATCGGCCTCACCCTCGATCACGAGCCGCCTGGCGGCTATTCGAAGTTTCCGTGGTATGCGATCCGCGAGAACTACTGCAACGCGGTCTGCCATGCCGGCGGGCTGCCGATTCTGCTGCCGCACGATCCCGATGCTGCTGCGGCCTACCTCGATCGGATCGACGGGCTCGTCGTCACCGGCGGCGGCTTTGATGTCGACCCCGCTCTGTTCGGCGCGACGAGCCGCCACCCGAGTGTCACGACGAAGGACCGGCGCACCGCCTTCGAATACACGGCAACGAAGGGTGCGCTCGCCAGAGGGATGCCGGTGCTGGGGATCTGCGGCGGCCAGCAGCTCTTGAATGTCGTGCTCGGCGGCACCTTGATCCAGCACATCCCGGACGAGGTCCCGGGCAGCGTGGCGCACCGCCAGCCGAACCCGCGGGACGAGCCCGGGCATACCGTCCGAGTGGTCCCCGGCACGCTGCTGCACCGCATTACCGGGGCCGCTAACCTCGCCGTCAACAGCGCCCACCACCAGGCGGTGAAGGAGGCCGGGCCCAATCTCCTTATCAATGCCGTCGCCGAGGACGGGGTCGTCGAGGGCATCGAAGATCCGCACCGCCGATTCTGTCTCGGGGTCCAGTGGCATCCGGAGTTCGAGATCAACGAGGCCGATCGCCGGATCTTCCGGGCCTTTGTCGAGGTCGCCGGCGGGTGAGCGAGGCAGCGCCGGCACCGGAGCGCATCGCCAAATTGCTGGCGCGCGCTGGGCTGTGCTCGAGGCGTGACGCCGAGCGCTGGATCGCCGCCGGGCGGGTTTCGGTCGATGGTCACGTGCTGACCACCCCGGCAGTGACGGTCACCGCGGCGAACGATGTCCGGGTCGACGGCGCGCCGCTGCCCACGCCGGATCGGCCGCGCCTGTGGCGCTATCACAAGCCTACCGGGCTCGTCACCACGCATCGCGATGAGAAGGGCCGGTCGACCGTCTTCGACGCGCTGCCGAAGGAGCTGCCACGGGTGGTTTCGGTGGGCCGCCTCGATCTCAATTCCGAGGGATTGCTGCTGTTGACCAATGACGGTGCGCTCGCGCGCCGCCTCGAACTGCCGGCGACGGGATGGCTGCGGCGCTACAAGGTGCGGGTGCATGGCGAGGTCGATCCGGACCGCCTCGCCGCTCTCGAAAAGGGCATCACGATCGCGGGCACGGCCTATGGCCCGATCCGTGCCAGTCTCGAGCGCGAGCAGGGCAGCAACGCGTGGATCGCGCTGGCGTTGCGCGAGGGCAAGAACCGCGAGGTGCGCCGGGTGCTTGAGCATCTGGGGCTCCCGGTGACGCGGCTGATCCGACTTTCATTCGGGCCGTTCCAGCTCGGCAATCTGGCGCGCGGCGAGATCGCCGAGGTGCCGAGGAAGGTGCTGGCCGAGCAGCTCGGAAAATCGGGTACTGCCGGTGCGGATCATCGGTGGTAGGCATCGCGGTCGGCGGCTGCTGGCCCCGCCCGGCGAGACCGTCAGGCCGACCAGCGACCGCGCCCGCGAGGCGCTGTTCGACATCCTCTCGCACGGGCGCTTCGCCGCCGATGGGATTCCGTTTGCCGGTACGGCTGTGCTCGACGCCTTCGCCGGAACGGGCGCCCTTGGTCTCGAAGCCTTGTCGCGCGGTGCGGCCGAAGTCGTATTCTTCGAACGAGACCGCGAGGCACTCGCGATCCTGCGCCGGAATGTCGCGTCTCTGGGCGAGAGCGCTCGCGCCGAGATCCTGGCGTGTGACGCGACCCGCCCGCCGCGCGCGGGCTTGCGCTGTGCCGTGGCGTTTCTCGACCCGCCTTATCGAAGCGGGATCGCAGCAGCGGCGTTGGGCGCAATCGCAGCTGCGGGTTGGCTGGCGGGGGATGCACTCGCCGTCATCGAGGTCGGAGCGCGCGAAGAATTCGTGCCCCCCGCCGGCTTCGCCCTGCTCGACGGGCGGATCTACGGTGCCGCGCGCCTCGTCTTCCTGCGCCGCGAAGCAACGCTCGTACCAAGGTCGGACACCTCAGGACATGGAGATCCGCCGTGACCCTACCGTCCCCTGTCCTCGACCACGTCGTCGTTGACGTGCGCGACCGCATCGACGAGGCGCTGCGCTGCTTTGCCGCGCTCGGTTTCCACCTGACGCCGCGCGGACATCACTCCTTGGGCTCGGTCAACCATCTCGCGATGTTCGCGACCGACTACCTCGAGCTGCTCGGCTTTGGCGAGGACGGGGCGCTCCGCCCGGAGATCGTGCCCTTTCCGGTCGGCCTCAATGGTCTCGTGTTCCAGACTGCGGATGCCGATCTGGTCCATCGCCAGGCCGCAGCGACGAGCCTCCCGGTCCTGCCGGTGCAGTCTTTCTCCCGTCCGGTCACCCTCGATGGCGTGACGCGCGAGGCGCGGTTTCGCACCACCCGGCTCGATCCGACCAAGGTCGCGATGGGCCGGGTCTATTTCTGCGAGCATCAAACCCCCGACCTTGTGTGGCGGCCCGAGTGGCAGACCCACCCCAATGGAGCCCGTGCGATCAGCCGCGTCGTGGTCGCAAGCGCCGATCCGCCGCGGACGGCGGTGCTGTTCCGCGATTTGTTCGGCAGCGATGCGGTCGCCAATCGCAACGGGCGGCAAGTGATGACCGCCGGGACGGCGGAGGTCGAGCTTGTCGCGCCGGATGTGGTGGCGGCCGAGTTCGGTGAGGCGGTGGCGGAGCCGGTCGGGCGCACCGAATATATGGCCGCCTTGGGGATCAGGGTCCGATCGCTCCCCGCGGCGGCGCAACAGTTGCGCTCCGTCCAGGGCGTGCACGTCGACGCCGACCGGCTGGTGGTGCCGGCGGGCGTGGCATTCAACACCACCATCGTGTTCTCGGAGTAAGCGATGTCGCAAGGACGAAGCTCGATGACCGCGGTGCTGCCGACGGTAACATTGCCCGGCGGCGAGCGCGTGCCGGCGCTCGGTCAGGGAACTTGGCACATGGGCGAGGACCGCCGCCGCATCGCGGACGAGGCGGCGGCGGTACGCCTCGGGATCGACCTCGGCATGACGTTGATCGACACCGCCGAGATGTATGGCGGGGGTGGTGCGGAAGAGATGGTCGCCCGCGCCGCCGAAGGGGTACGCGATGACCTCTTCATCGTCAGCAAGGTCTACCCCCACAACGCCTCACGCGCCGGCGTGGTCGCGGCCTGCGAGCGCAGCCTCGAGCGGCTCCGCACCGACCGGATTGACCTCTACCTGCTGCACTGGCGCGGCTCGATCCCGTTCGCCGAGACGCTCGAGGGGTTCGAGCGGCTCGCGCGCGACGGCAAGATCCGCTACCACGGTGTCAGCAATTTCGATCGAGCCGACATGGCGGAGTGGGTCGCGCTGAAGGGCGGCGAGACCGTCGCCGCCGACCAGGTTCTCTACAACTTGTCGCGCCGCGGTCCCGAATGGGACCTCGCGCCGTGGTGTCGCGAACGCGGTGTCGCGATCATGGCTTATACGCCGCTAGGCCAGGGCAGCATGCTCGGCAACCGAGGGCTCGCCGAGATCGCCCGCCGCCGGGGGGCGACGCCGGCGCAGATCGCGCTTGCCTGGCTGCTCCGGCAGGACGGCACGATCGTGATCCCGAAAGCCACGCGCCCCGAGCATGTGCGCGAAAACCGCGGTGCCCTCGATGTCGCGCTGACGGAGGAGGATCTGGCGGCACTCGACCGTGCCTTCCCGCCGCCGAAAAGCAGGAGCGCGCTGGGAATGCTCTGACCCGCCGGGTCGGCCGGTTTGTTGCGCGCATCTGGCGGCTCCGCTAGTCTCACCTTGGGACGCGAAAGCAGCCGCGCACCAGTCGCGGAGGGGTGGCCGAGCGGTCGAAGGCGCATGCCTGGAGAGCGTGTAGACGGTGATGAATCGTCTCGCGGGTTCGAATCCCGCCCCCTCCGCCACAATCTTCTAAGCCCTTCTTGCCCTTATTAACATATTGGATTTTATGCGGTTTTCCTTCCGATCGGTACACTGGAGTGAGTGGTACACCGGCGGAGTGGAAGACGTGCCCGGACATCCTCGCCTCCAAAAGCGCGGTTCCCGCTACTTCTTGCGCGTGAAGGTCCCGACCGAGTTCCGATCGGCTATAGGCAAAAGGGAGATCCGGAAGGCGCTAGGGACATCTGACTCGAGAGAAGCTCTAACGCGCGTTCGGAAGGCTTCGGCAGAGACCGACGCGATGTTCGAGGCCCAGAGAGGAAACGTTGCCGCCGCAGTAGCCGCTCTTGCCCCTGCATCTCCGGTCGATTTAGAGCGGGTTGTGCGCCAAGAACTAACAAAGTGGAACAACAGCGGGTACAGCGCTATTCGCAGGCGGATGAGTACGATGCAGAAGACATCCTGGAGGTGCTGAGGGAGGGTGAAGCGGTGCTGAGCCGCGGGGTCAATGAAGCAACTCACGGGGTCTATGTTTTCAGTTGCAGACAAGCTGTTAGAGAAACACGGTCTTTATGTAGATCGAGACGGCTCGGGTTATAAGAAATTCGCAGATCAAATATTACGTGCCGAACTGGAGATTGTCAGACGATCAATACACACGTACCAGGGTAACCCGAGACAACTCCGATTTGATCGGTTGTTTGCCGATATTGACGCGTATAACCCCCTTCATCGAGCGGCTTAACGCTTCGCGAGGTGATCGAGCGCTACGAAGACGATCCCGCTCGGCGGGGCCTCACCGGAAAAACGCAGCAGGCGTACGGGACTGTGTTTCGGGCGCTCCGAGAGCTGCTCGGCGAGAACAAGCGGGTGCGGGACATCACACGGGACGGTTGCCGCCGGGTGCAGGATATCCTTTGCTCCCTCCGGCCGAAGGCTAGCAAACGTTTGCCCGGACGCACGTTGGAGCAGGCGGCCTTAACCGCTAAGGATCGAGGGTGGCCTCCACTGCACCACAAGACCGCAACGAATTACCTGAACAACCTGTCAGCGCTGTTCAATTGGGCGGTCAAAGAAGGGCACATCGAGCGGAACCCTGCCGTTGGCCTCAAGGTTGCTGCTCCGCAACGACAGGGCAAGTCGCGGCTTCCCTTCTCCACTGAACAGCTGAACCGCATATTCCATTCTTCCCCTCTACGTCGCTGCTAAGGGCCACATCGAGGGCCGCGGAGGCCGGTTCTGGGTGCCGCTGTTGTCGCTGTGGACCGGGATGAGGCTGAACGAGTGCGCTCAGGTTCGGACCGATGACATGGCGGTCATGGACGGGGTTGATGTGATACTGATCCACGAGGATGAGGAGGGCGACAAGCTGCTCAAGACGGATGTCAGCGAAAGGTTCGTGCCGATCCGTAGCGAACTTAAACAGATGGGATTTCTTAACCTATGTCATCCAAAAGGTAAGCGGGTATATTACAGCGACCCGTTCCAGAAATGGTGTCGTCGTTTCCTCACCAGTATTGGGGCCAAAACACCCAAGACGAGCTTTCACAGTTTTCGCCACTGCTATC
>DATNKF010000429.1:0-3076 GCA_035603555.1 Allostellaceae bacterium | reverse complement strand
CTCAGCGTCGGCTTGGCGATGAAAGAGGTGACCACCGGAATTGGCGTCGCGTATTGGCTCGCCCACTGAGACCGGGGGTGAAGCCGAGGCTTCTTGCGGTCCGATTGAGGAGGGATCATCCTCGGAGCCGGGGCAGCGACGGGGGATCGCATGGGCTTGACGGACCGCTTTGGGCTTTTGCTCAGCACGGTCTCGGCTGAGGCGGTCGCGAGCTATGTCGCCGGAGTCGACCTTCTCCTGTCGGCGAATGTCGGCGCTGAAGCGCACCTGGAGCGCGCCGTCGCGGCCGACCCCAACTTTGCCCTCGCGCATATCGCGCGCGCCCGGATGCTGCAACTTCGTGCGCGCATCCCAGAGGCAAAGGTTGCGGTGACGCGGGCCCGGGCGCTCCGCGAGGGGGTCACGCCCCGGGAACGGCAGCACCTCGACGCGATCGCGCTTTCCGTCGACGGGGCTGCGGTCGAGGCGTTGGCGACGGTTCGCTCGCATGCGTCGAAATATCCGCGAGACGCGCTCCCTCTGTCCTTGGCTCTCGGGGTGTTTGGTCTTCTGGGTTTCAGTGGGCGGCGCGACCACCACGAAGCGCAGCTCGCACTGCTCGAAGAATTGGCGCCGCATTGGGGTGACGATTGGTGGTTTCTCGGCTATCTCGGTTGGGCCTACATCGAAACCGGCGAGGTGGCGAAAGGGACCCGGCTGGTCGAGCGCTCGCTCGCCGGCAACCCGCGGAACGCCCACGCGGCGCACCAGCGCGCCCACGGTTTTTTCGAGGCGGGTGACGCCGCCGGCGGTGCCGGCTTCATCGAGGATTGGCTGGAGGGCTACGACCGGGCGGGGCAACTGCACTGCCACCTCTCATGGCACCTGGCACTCTTCGAGCTGGCGCTCGGAAATGGCGAACGAGCGCGTGCGATCTACAGCGAGAACATCCGGCCGTCGGCGGCCCAAGCAGTTCCGATGCTCGTGCTCGCCGACTCGGCATCGTTTCTGTGGCGCTGGCGGTTCTATGGTGCAGCCCCATCGCTCGAGCAAGAATGGGCCGAGGTCGCCGCCCACGCACGGCAACATTTCCCGCGCGCCAGCCTCGCCTTTGCCGATCTCCATGCCGCGTTGGCCGAAGCCGCGATCGGCGATGAGGACGGCGTCCGGGGCCGCATCGCCGGCCTGGAGAGCCTCGCTCGCGACGGCCGTCTGCCGCCAGGAGAAGCCGCCGCTGCTCTCTGCGCCGGCACGGCAGCGCTCGGTCGCGGTGACAGCGTCGAGGCGGCACGTCTACTGGAAGCAGCGCTAGACGATCTGCCACGGATCGGCGGGAGCCACGCGCAGCGCGAGATCGTCGAGGACTCGCTGATCGTAGCCTTCCTGGCTCCGGGCAGTCGGGCAAGGGGGCGCGATTGCTGCGTTCGCGGTTGGGTCGGCGGCCGTCGGCGCGCGACGCGGGATGGCTCGCGCTCTGCGAGCGCTATGCGGCCGAGGCATGATCCCATCGCCTCGCCCCGATCGCGGGCGAGCCGGCTTGATCAGTGTCGGACCTCCGCTGCTTCAATCCTCGCTTGGTCCGCCGGGCTAAAGATGCTGGCGAGCAGGACCGCCAGGATCCCGGTCAGAAAGATCCCATCGAAAGTCCCGGCTCCGCCGATCGAGACGACCGGCGCACCCAGCCCTTGGACCTTGTCGAGATTGAGAAGGTCGGCACCGATCAGCGTGCCGAGACTGCCGCCGATGTAGGCAAGCGGTGCTGCCTGCCGGCGCGACAGCAGCAATGCGACGACTGCCGTCGACACCGGCGGCACGAACACCGGGAGGGCAATTCCCAGGCCCCGAACGGGCTCGGCAAGCATGTGGCACACCAACGCCACGCCGACGACGGCAATAAAACCACGAACCCATAACCGATATCTGACCAAGAGATAGAGCGAGAGCAGCCCAGGGATCACGGCACCACCGACATTCACGGCGACGATCGTGTCGGGCCACTCGACTACCAACGGGATCACATGGCGCATGCCGAAGAACAGCACCTCCTGACCCGAAACGATCTGATGCCCGGCCAGCCGGGCCACCGGGATATTGAGATAGCTGCCGCCGAGCGACGCCAGCAGCAGGAGGAGTGCCGCGCGGGGGCCGAGACCGATGCGCATAAAGGCCAAGCGCAACGCCTGCACCTCGATCCACGCTACCAATACGAGAAAGATCCCGATCAACAGGGAAAAGTGCGGGAGTGCCAAGGGGAGATACTGGAGCTGGCTCAAATCCATTCCGGCTGATCCGGGCTGACGGTCGCGAGCGGGCCGCGCGGCGCGGCCTTAACCGGCGAACGCTACCGCCCGCGTCTCGATCCAGCGCTAGCTGGCGCCTCGCGCGGGGATTCTGGGCGCCGCGGCCTGTCCTCCGAGCTCAATGACACGTTCGGGGACGCCGAACTCTTGGGAACTATGTAGCAAACACACCTAACTGACGCCCGGCGGCCTGCAATCATGAATTGCATCGACTATTGCGCTCCCCGCCATCTGCAGCGAATCTGCAGCAAAATCTCGCCTATGGGTTGAAACCTGCTCACCCGAACGGGCGCCGTGCATGCCGGCCGCGGCGTCCGAATCGTTGGAGCAGCCCGCGCTCTGCAAGGAGTATTAGATGCCAATTCGGCAATTTGTTGATCATCGTTATCGCAACAGACGCCACCGCAGCCGGTAATCTCGCCACGAGCGCCGATACCGCTCCGGCGACCGATGGCGCAATGATCGGCCCAACCTCGTCATGTCTGGCGTCCCTAGTGCGCCGGTTTTCATCGGGTCGGGCTCCGGACAAGTAAAGGTTCGTAAAGCTTTGGCCGGTCATGCTGACCGCATCGTCCCGGCAAGGGAGAGGAGAGGGTTGGGCATGAGCGACGTCGCACATTCCGAGCGGGGGGAAGAAGTTCAGCCGCAAGCCGTCGGTGCGCCGATCGAACTCGCTGTTGTCATCCCGACCCTGAACGAGCGGGACAACATTACCGCGCTGGTCGACCGGCTGGACGCGGTATTGGCCGGCATCCGCTGGGAGGCGGTCTTCGTCGATGATGATTCACCAGACGGGA
>DATNKF010000428.1:0-4368 GCA_035603555.1 Allostellaceae bacterium | reverse complement strand
GCCGATGAGCCGACCAGCGCGCTCGATGTCGTCGTCCAGCGCCAGGTCATGGCCACCTTGGCGCGCGTGCAGCAGGAGCTCGGCGCGGCGGTGATCCTGGTCGGCCATGACATGGGGCTGATGGCGCAGTTCGTCGATCGGCTCGGCGTGATGTATGCGGGGCGGCTGATCGAGGTGGCGCCGATTGCCGACATCATCACTCGGCCGAGGCATCCTTACACTCAGGCGCTGATCGCCGCGCTGCCCTCGCTCGAGACGCGCGGCACCCTATCCGGCATCCCCGGCCTCGCACCGCTGCTGCGCGATCTGCCGCCGGGCTGCGCCTTTCACCCGCGCTGCCCGCAGGCGATCGATCGCTGCCGCGGCGAAAAGCCTGTGGTGCGCGAGGTCGCCGGTGCGCAGGTCGCCTGCCACCTCGCTTGAGACCGGAAATGGGTTTTCCTTCGCCCGGAGGATCACGCATCATGACCAAAGAAAGCCTAATCCGGAGCTTCAGAAAGGTTGAGCAATGCCAGGACCGCTGCACGGCTATCGGGTCGTCGATCTGACCTCCAACGTGGCCGGGCCCTTAGGAACGATGATCCTCGGCGACCAGGGGGCCGACATCATCAAGGTCGAAGCCCCGGACGGCGGCGACGCCACTCGCGCCGGCGGCAACCGGCGGGCCGGGTTTACCGCGTCGTTCCTCAACAACAACCGCAACAAGCGGTCGATCGTCCTCGACCTGAAGACCGCGGCCGGGCTGCGGGTCATGATGCGTCTCGTCGCGGGGGCCGATGTGTTGGTCCAGAACTTTCGTCCCGGCGTCGCCGAGCGCCTCGGGGTCGGCGAGGATACGGTTCGCGCGGTGTCGCCAAAGATCGTCTATGTCTCGATCAGCGGCTTCGGCGAAAAGGGTCCCTATGCCGAAAAGCCGGCCTACGATCCGGTGATCCAGGGCTTCTCGGGGCTGGCGACGGTCCAGGCGGGCTCCGACGAAGCGCGCCCGCGACTGTTTCGCACAATCCTGCCCGACAAATTGACCGCGATCACCGCCTCCCAGGCGATCACTGCGGCACTCCTGGCGCGCGAACGCTCGGGCGAAGGCCAGCATGTCCGCTTGTCAATGCTGGAAGCAGTGATGGCGTTCCTGTGGAGCTCGGATATGGGCGGCCAGACCTTTGTCGGCGACGACCCCGCGCGGCAGGAGGCCGCGACTTCCTTCGATCTGATCTACGAGACGGCAGACGGCTACATGACCGTGGCGCCATTGACCGACCGCCATTGGGCCGGGCTGGCGCGGGCGGTCGGGCGGCCCGAATGGCTCGAGGACGAGCGGTTCAAGACCTCGGCGTTGCGCCAGAAGAACATCGACACGCGGCTGCAGCTGACCCAGGAGGCGCTGCTCGCGCGGCCTGCCGCGGAATGGCTCGAACGGCTGACGGCGGTTGGTGTGCCCTGCGCTCCGGTGCAGACCCGCAACCAGGTCATCCGCCATCCGCACGTGCGCGAGATGGGGATTGTCGTCGAGACCGAGCACCCCGCGGCAGGCCGGCTCCGCCAAGCCCGGGCCGCGGCACGCTTCTCGCGCACCCCCGCCGAGATCCGCCGCGGCGCCCCGGCGCTCGGCGAGCACACGAGGGAAATTCTCGGCGAGCTCGGCTATTCGGCTGCAGAGATCGCGTCGCTCCGCGCCGACGGCGTTATCAACGCCGGCAATTAACAGCACTGTCATTGCGCGCCCAGGAAGGAGTTGTTGATGTCGAGCCCTCACCCTCTCTCCGGTCTTACCGTCGTCGAGATCGGCCACAGTGTCGCTGCACCCTATGCCGGGATGATCCTCGGCGAGCTCGGCGCCGAGGTCATCAAGGTCGAGAACCCGAAGGGGGGCGACGCCTGCCGTGGCTGGGGCCCGCCCTTCACCGACGGGACGGCGACCGCATTCCACGCCTTCAACCGCGCTAAGCGCGGCATCACCATTGATCTCGGCGATCCGGCCGAGGTCGACAAACTGCGGGCGCTGATCCGCGATCGTGCCGATGTGCTGATCCACAACCTCAAGCACGGCACGCTCGACCGCTATGGCCTATCTGACGATGCGCTGCTCGCGGAGAAGCCCGATCTCGTCTATTGCAATCTCGGGGCCTTCGGGTCGACCGGACCGCTGCGCGACCGGCCGGGCTACGACCCGATGATGCAGGCCTATGGCGGGCTGATGAGCCTGTTGGGCGAGGACGGACGCCCGCCGGTCCGAGTTGGCGTCTCGATCATCGATATCGCCACCGGGATGTGGTCGGTAATCGGCATCCTCGCGGCTTTGCGGGAGCGCCAACGCACCGGGCGCGGCGGGGTGGTCGACACCTCGCTCTATGAGACAACGATCGCCTGGATGACCCTGCCAATCTCGGCCTACCTTGCCAATGGCGAGATCCCAACTCGGCACGGCTCGGGCATCGAGCAGATAGTTCCTTATCAGGCCTTCGAGACCGCCGACGGCTTCATGATGGTGGCGGCGGGGAACGACAATCTGTTTCGCCGCCTGTGCGCCGCCCTCGATCGGCCGGGCCTCGCCGAAGACCCGCGGTTCCGCACCAACAGCGACCGCGTCGTCAACCGGCGCACGTTGATCCCGATCCTCGCTGACATTTTCGCCGCGCTGCCGGTTGCGGAATGGGTCGGCAGGCTCGATGCAGCCGGCATCCCGAACAGCCCGATCCAGACCCTCGACAAAGTGGTGACCGACGCGCAGACAGCGGCGCTCGGGATCATCCAGCACTGGGCGGGTAGCCCCAGCCTGTCGCTGGTCGGGCTCCCGTTGTCCTTCGACGGCGCTCGCCCACCCTTTGCCAAGCCGGCGCCGCGCCTCGGCGAGGGCAATACCGAGATTATCGACCTCGGCGTATGACCTCATGCCGGCGAAGGCTGGTCGCCGCGTCCCTCGGCGCGGCACTGACCGCGTGCGCTCAGCTTGCGCCCGGGTCACCCGGCGCCAGCCGTCCCGCCGTACTCGCTCGCGAGGATTTGTCGCCTGGCTTTATCGGCTTCATCGGCCCGAAGGCTCAGCACGCACCTCCCTTTCTCGACACCCCGGGAACCAATTTCTATTGCCTGCGCAGCTTTCTCGATCGCCGGACCGGCGAGGTCACGCACCAGCTCTACGTCTCGGACAGTTATTTCGGCGCCGCGCGGGAGTGGGACGCCGCACGTGACAGTGCGGGTACGCCGTTGCCGTTTGTTTCCCTCAGTCGCGACGAGATCGCCTGCGACCCCGGCTGTTCTTATGTCGAGGAGTTCGCCGCGACGCTCCCGGACAGCAAGATGCGGGCGAGCCCCGATGGTCTCGCGGTGACCTTCGTTTCGCGCTCCGGAAACGAGAAAACGATTGTCGTTTCCGGCGATCGGATCACTGCGCAGTTCACGGCGGTCGACGCCAGGCGCACTCCAGCCCAGCCCCGCGCCGCTTTCGGCATGACGCCACCGTGAGCAGCTGCTCACCAGAGCGGATAAGGATAAGACATCACCGGCATGAGCGCGGTGGCGAACTTTCCGCACTCATCGAGAGGCGCTGCACACGGGACGCCAACCCCGGCGCTCGCCGGATCGTGCCGGGGTATCACAGCGCCGGCGTGCTTCGCCTGGCTCGGCGCCGCAGTATGGCGCGACGCCAATGCCTGCGTCCCGGCGAACAGTATGACGAGCAGGAGGACTAGCGCCCAGGCCGACGCGACGCCACGCCATCCTGCCGACTGCCGATCGCCCACCGGCTCAAGTTTGGATTCGACACCTTCCAGCATGCCATCACCCCGACTTGTTCCGTCGCAAAAGCAAGTAGGCCGCGGCGGTCTTTGCGACAGAGGTCTCGTGACATGGCTGTCATGCCTTCACATCGCGGTGATGCGGGAACCATCGCGATCGGCAGCAGCGATCAGGCAAGGCGGGTGAGTTCTTCGGCGCTGGCCCCAGCCCGCAAGCGCGTGACGAACGTATCGGGCTCGAACGTTATGCCGATCGGGTTCTTGGCGAAGGCGGGCGACTGCATATAGGCCTTGCCGTCGCGCACATCGTCGAAATTGTCGATCAAGAGCTCGACCTGATTGTTGTCGGGGTCGCGGTAGTACATCGAGGTCGTCGGCCCGTGGTTGATGCACCAATAGGGGCTGATGCCGATTTCCTTGAGCCGCGTATAGGTGTCGAGCAACTCGCCGAGGCTCTTGAAGGTAAAGGCCATATGGTGCAGGCCGGCTTCCTTGCCGGCGCGGAAATCGCCGCTGTCGCGCTCTCCCGGCTCGCGCGGCTCCAGCACGCCCGGGTTGAGAAAGGCGACGCGATGATGCTCGTCGTCATAACTGATGAACGAGATCAAATCGTTCTCGTGGACGATCTCGGCGC
>DATNKF010000427.1:0-2215 GCA_035603555.1 Allostellaceae bacterium | reverse complement strand
CTTGCGAACAATGTCGCCGATGGGCGCGGGACAACCCATCCGCAGCCTCCGGCCATCAGTTGACCGGCGATGGAGCCCCGGTGTCAGTCGGGTCGCTCTGCCAGGAGTTCAGAGATCGGGCCGCTAAAAATCGAAGAGCTTGACGCCATCGGGTGATCGCGGCCACGGTTACAGCAACCGGCAAACGGCGGAGGATTGAGCGATGGAGTTCGGCATCTTCAATCTGATGGGGTCACGCGACCCTGAAAAGCCGACGGTGGAGGTTTTCGCCGAGGTCGCGGAACAGACGCGGCTCGCCGACGAGCTCGGCTACGCGATCGCCTGGTTCGCCGAGCACCATTTTTCGAATTACTGCCTCTGCGCATCGCCGCTGATGCTGGTGGCACACTGCGCCGCGATCACCAAACAGATCCGGCTCGGCACCGCGGTCGTCGTCTTGCCGCTTTACAACCCGGCGCGGCTGGCGGCCGAGATCGCGACCGCCGATGCGCTGTCGAACGGGCGCCTGATGCTGGGCGTCGGCGCGGGCTACCAGCCCTACGAATTCGAGCGATTCGGCGTCGATATCAAGGCCAACCTGGAGATGACCGAAGAGTTCTGCGACATCCTCGACCGTGCTTTTTCGCAGGATTTCTTCAGCTACAACGGCAAGCACTACCAGATCCCGGAGACCCACATCCCCGCCCGGCCGGTGCAAACGCCGCTGCCGATCTACGTCGCCGGCCATACCGAGGCCATGTTCCGCACTGCGGCACGGCATGGCTATCGGGTGTTGTCGTCGGGCAGGGTCGGTGGTGCCGCGCTCCTAGCCGAGCAGTACCAGGTCATCAAGGACGCTTTTTCCGCCGAGGGCGTGCCGCTGGCGAACGCCCACATCACCGTCAACCGTTTCTGTCACATTACGGACAGCAAGGAAGAGGGGTTGCGCTTTGCCGAGAATGCGCGTTACCAGAGCCGCCTCGCCTCGAGCCTGCGACGGCGGCAGGAGGTCATGCAGGGGACTGTGCTGGTCGACAAGCCGTTTCCCGACGAACCCCCGCTCGAACAGATCCACAACGATCTCTTGATCGGCGATGTCGAGACCGTAGCCGAGAAGCTGGTCGGCGAGATCCGTGCAACCCATCCGGTCCACATGTGCTTTTCGTTCAAGGTTGGTGCCACCCCGCACAAGGCGGCGATGCGCTCGATGGAGCTGATGATGAGTGAAGTCAGGCCGCGGGTCGAGCGGGCGCTCGGTCCGCCCGCCGTGCGCGCGGCGGAATAATCCGGGCTGGCCCACGGCTAGCGAAGGCGCTCAATCCGACTTTGCCGACCATCTTCAACCGCGACCGAGCGAGCGAGATTCGAACCTTCGGTCCCTCTCGCAAAGTACCGGTTCCTTCGCGGTCTCGAAGATGCCGTTTCTTTCCATGGAGGGACCAGCGGTTCGAATCCCCCTCGCTCCACCGACGAGTCCATTTCCCGCGGGAGCCTGGCTGTCGTCCTCGAACTATCCTTCTTCGAAGCCGCCTATGCCGACCGGGCCCGCAGGATCACCTCGTATTCGCGGGGCGAAAGCTCGGTGAGGCCCCTCTGATATAGTTGCGGCCTTAATTAGGATTATTCCCCTCTCCACAGGATCGCCTGCTGATGAAGACTGTCGCAACCGAGGTGTTCTGGCAGGACTTTGTGCGGCATGCCGGGCTGGGCGCTGCGGATTATCAGGTGGTCGCGTTCGGCGACAACTCGGGCATGGCAACCGAGTTGGCGGCGCTGGTGGTCGCCGGCACCAAGCGAGCGACGGCGTCGTTGATACGCGACTACGCCGATGGGCGCCTGCCAGGAGTCGGTGATTTCGTTGTCGTGGTCGATGGCGCCGGTGCGCCACGGTGCATCTGGCGCACCGTTGAGATTGAAATCAAACCGCTCGACGCGGTCGACGCCCGCTTTGCCTGGGACGAGGGCGAGGGCGACCGCACCCTCGACTGGTGGCTCGCCGCCCATCGCCGCTACTTCGCGCGTCAGGCGGCTCGCGACGGCTTCGAAATGCACGACGCCATCGAAACCGTGTTCGAGCGCTTCACCGTGGTGTGGCCACTCACCATTGCGGATTCGTAGGCCATCCCTTTGGGAGAGCGCAGCTAGAGCAAATCCGGCCTCCCTACTGCTGCAGAACCTGATCGCGGAAACAGTAGCGCCGCGGCCTTCACCGATGGGCACGACTTGCGCTCCTGAT
>DATNKF010000426.1:0-4378 GCA_035603555.1 Allostellaceae bacterium | reverse complement strand
CGCGAGCGCTACACCGCACTCGGGCTCGATTACGACGCCTGATGCAGTGGCAGGATACCGGGTTCGTGCTGGCGGCTCGCCGCCATGGCGAGAGCGCCTTGATTATCGAGCTCCTGACCCAAGAACACGGGCGGCATGCCGGTTTGGTTCGCGGTGGGCAGTCGCCCAGGGGGCGTGCGATGCTGCAGCCCGGCAACGAGGTTGCCGCGGTTTGGCGCGGGCGGCTCGCCGAGCATCTCGGCACGATCGGTTGTGAGCTCCTGCGGGCATATGCCGCGCGTTTTCTCGATGATCCAGGCAGGCTCGCCGGTCTGACTTCGGCGGCGGCATTGGTAGCCGCCGCCTTGCCCGAGCGTGAACCGCAGCCGGAGGTCTTTGCCTCGTTTGCGCGCCTGATCGAAGCCCTCGATTCGGCGATCGACTGGCCGGCGCATTATGTGACGTGGGAGCAGGACCTCCTCGGCGCACTGGGTTTCGGCCTCGACCTCACTCGCTGCGCGGTGTCCGGCGCGACGGCCGACCTCGCCTATGTCTCTCCCCGTACCGGGCGCGCCGTATCGCGGACGGCGGGGCTGCCTTACAGCGATAAATTATTGAGGTTGCCCGAGTTTCTCTGGCGCGATGTGCCCATAGACGAGGGGCAACTGGCCCTCGGCCTGACGCTGACCGGCTATTTCCTGGCGCACCACGTGTTCGCGCCGCAAGGCCGCGCCCTGCCGGCAGCGCGATTGCGGCTGGCCGAGCGCATGCGGCAAGCGGCTGCGGCTGATACCATCCGCCGCTAGCAAATCCGCACTCTCCTGTAATCGTCCGAGGTTTTTCTTCTATGCCCGTCACGGCCCTTTCCGGCGAGGTCCGCAACGTCGACTTTGCCGACGCGCTCGGCGAGCGCTATCTCTCCTATGCGCTCTCGACGATCATGTCGCGCTCGCTGCCGGATGTGCGCGACGGGCTGAAGCCGGTGCATCGCCGGATCCTGCATGCGATGCAACAGCTCCGCCTCGATCCCGCCTCGGGCTACAAGAAATGCGCTCGCGTCGTCGGCGACGTGATCGGCAAGTTCCACCCGCATGGCGAGCTGGCGGTCTACGACGCGCTGGTGCGCCTCGCCCAGGAGTTCTCGCAGCGCTACCCGCTGGTCGACGGCCAGGGGAACTTCGGCAATATCGACGGCGATAACGCCGCAGCGATGCGCTACACCGAAAGCCGGCTCTCGGCCGTCGCGCAAGCGATGCTCGACGGGATCGGCGAAGACGCGGTCGATTTCCGCTCGACTTACGATGGCGAGGACCATGAGCCGGTCGTGCTGCCGGCCCGCTTTCCGAACCTGCTCGCCAACGGCGCCTCCGGTATCGCCGTCGGCATGGCGACCAGCATCCCGCCGCACAATGTCGGCGAGCTGTGCACAGCGCTGCTGCACTTGATCGCACATCCGGCCTGTGCGGTTGACGAGCTTACCGCGCTGATCCCGGGACCTGACTTCCCGACCGGTGGTGTTTTGATCGAGCCGCCGGACAGCATCCGCCAAGCCTACGCGACCGGTCGGGGCGCCTTCCGGCTGCGGGCGCGGTGGACGACGGAAGCGCTGGGCCACGGCCTCTACCAGATCGTCGTCACCGAGGTGCCGTTTCAGGTGCAGAAGGGGCGGCTGGTGGAGAAGATCGCGGCCTTGCTCGAAGAGAAAAAGCTGCCGCTGCTCGCCGATGTCCGCGACGAGTCGACCGAGGATGTCCGTCTCGTGCTCGAGCCGAAAACCCGCAATGTCGATGGGGAGATGCTGATGGAGCAGCTCTTCCGCCTGACCGAGCTCGAGACGCGGGTGCCGCTCAACCTCAATGTCCTCGATCCGCTCGGCGTGCCGCGGGTGATGAACCTGAAGGAGGCGCTGCAGGCTTTTCTCGATCATCGCCGCAACGTGCTGCAGCGGACGAGCCGCCATCGTCTTGCGGCAGTTGCCCGGCGCATGGAGATTCTGCGCGGCCAGATCATCGTCTATGTCAATCTCGACGAGGTGATCCGCATCATCCGCGAGGGCGACGACCCGAAGGCTGAGATGATGGCCCGCTGGGATCTGACCGAAGTCCAGGCCGAGGCGATTCTCAACATGCGGCTGCGCGCCTTGCGCCGGATAGAGGAGATCGAGATCCGCAAAGAGCTCGACGCGCTGTCGGCCGAAGAGGCGCGGCTCAGCCGCTTGCTGGCGAGCGACAAGCGGCAATGGCGAGCGATTGCGAAGGAGGTCGATCAGACCAATGCGGAGTTCGGCGGCGATACCCCTCTCGGCCGGCGCCGCACCGAGCTTGCGGCCGCTCCCGAACTCGTCGAGATTCCCGCCGAGGCGCTGGTCGAACGCGAGGCCGTGACGGTGCTGTGCTCGGCCAAGGGCTGGATACGCGCGGTCAAGGGGCACAACGGCTCGACCACGGAGCAGAAATACAAGGAAGGCGATTCCCCGCGCTTCGCTATCGCTGCCGAGACGACGGATCGTCTGATGGTGTTCGGCACCAACGGCCGCTTCTACACGCTCGGGGTCGACCGCCTGCCCGGCGGACGCGGACAGGGCGAGCCGTTGCGGTTGATGATCGATCTGCCGAACGAGCACGATATCGTCGCGCTGTTTCCCTACCGGCTCGGCATGGAGCTGCTCGTCGCCGCCGGCGACGGCCGCGGCTTTGTCGTCGACGGCGAGGAGGCGATAGCGCAGACCCGCGCGGGCAAGCAGGTGCTGACCCCGGCCGAGGGCGCCGTCGCCCGCATCTGCATGCCGGCGGAAGGCGGCGACGCTGTCGCCTTTGTCGGCGACAACCGCCGGATGCTGATCGTCAAGCTCGACGAGATCCCGCTGATGACGCGCGGCCGCGGCGTCATCCTGCAGCGCTACAAGACGGGCGGCCTCGCCGACGCCAAGGTGTTCCGCCTCGCCGACGGCCTCTCGTGGCGCCAGGGCGAGAACCGCACCCGCACCGAGACCGATCTCGGCCCGTGGCTCGGCGCCCGCGGTGCGGCCGGTCGCACCGCTCCCAACGGCTTCCCGCGCTCCAACCGCTTCGGCTGAGGCCGTGGCCACCCAATCGAGAGTTGAACAGCTGATTTTATCACCGCTGCACCTGCAGCGAGTCTGCAGCAGGATTTAGCTCGCAGGTTGAATTGTCCCCAGCGCCGCCCAGTGCAGCGCTTACGGCGAAAGCCTAGATCACCCCTCGGCACCTTGATGCTCCACCCGCGGCCCCTAAGGCGCGCATGATCAGAGGTATGCCATGCGAAAGCGACAATTTTTAGACAACAACGCATCTACTCTTCGCAAAGTCTAGGGGCGTCCGACGCAGAGGAAACGACTTCAACGGTGGCGCCGGCCGCCCGCCCCGTCCCCAACGGCTTTCCCCCCTTGAATGGGTCCGGGTAAGCAGCACGGTTATCACCCCACAACTCCCTGGCGGTGGGACCGTCATGAAGGGCCCTCCCCTCAGCTGCGCATGAAGCTGTTGAGCTCCGGGGTGGCGATTGTCGTATCGACATAGCCGAAGGTGCCCTGGTCCTTGACCTCGCGCGCGGCATTGACGAGGCCGCTCATGGCCGCTCGGTATAGCGAAGTGGCGAGGCTGATCCGCTTCACCCCCGCTTTTGCGAGCTCCTCTACGGAAAACGAGCGACCTTTGATGCCGGCCATGAAGTTGAACGGCCGTGACAGAGCCGTGCACACCGTCCGCACCGCAGCAAGGTCGGGCAAACCGGGCGCCATCAGCACGTCGGCTCCGGCTGCTTCGAAGGCTTGCAGCCGCTTGATCGTGTCGTCCAAGTCCGGATTGCCGCGCAGAAAGTTCTCGGCCCGTGCCGTCAGCGCAAAGGGGAACGGAAGCTTGTGTGCGGCCTCGGCTGCCGCCGCGACCCGTTCCCGTGCGTGGCCCAGCTCATAGAGCGGCCTCTGGGGATCGGCGCTGAAATCTTCTATCGAGCCCCCGACCAGGCCGGATGCCGCGGCAAGACGGATCGTCTCCGCCACGCCATCCGGTGCGTCGGCGAAACCCTTCTCCAAATCGGCGGAAACCGGCAAATCGGTCGCTTCCACGATCGCGCGGGCGTGAGCGAGCGCCTCCTCGCGCGTGACCATGCCGTCACGACGGCCGAGCACCCCGGCCGAGGCGCCGCTGGAGGTCGCCAGGGCCTGAAAGCCGAGCCCCGCCAGGATTCGCGCAGAACCCGCGTCCCAGGCGTTGGCAATGACAAAAAACCCCGGATCCTGGTGCAACGCCCGGAAACGGGTCGCTTTCTCGCTCTGGGTGGATGTCATGTCACGCCTCCTGGCCGAAATTGATGTCGCTGGTCTTACATTAATCCCCAGCATGCCGAGCAGCAGCGCGTCTGTCACCGCGGGATTCTC
>DATNKF010000425.1:0-2204 GCA_035603555.1 Allostellaceae bacterium | reverse complement strand
TTCATCTGCGCCTATGGCAATGTATCGGGAGGGCATATGAACCCGGCCGTGACCGTCGGCGTCCTCGCTGTCGGCGCCATCACCGCCGCCGAGGCGGTCGGCTACATCATCAGCCAGATCGCCGGCGGCGTTGCCGGAGCGCTGTTGTTGCGGATCGTGCTGGGTGGCGTAGCCACCGGCCTCGGTACGCCCGAACTCGCGCACGGCCTCGTTCTCGGCGGCGCGCCGGTGACGATCACGCCGGCAATCGGCTTCATGGTAGAGGCGGTGCTCGCCTTCTTCCTGGTCACCGTCGTGCTCAGCACCGCGGTCGCCGGCCGCGCCGCCCACCTCGCGCCGGTCGCGATCGGCCTGACCTTGGTCTTCAACATCCTCATGGGTGGGGCGCTGACCGGCGCCGCGTTCAACCCTGCACGGGCGCTGGGGCCGATGATCGTGACCGGCAATCTCAGCGACGCCTGGTTGTATGGTTTGGCCCCGATCGTCGGCGCCATCATTGCCGCCGTCGGCCATCTGGGCCTTTCTGCACTCACCGACGAGCGGCCTGCGGCAGCAGCGGCACCGGCCGAATAAACCCTTGGCCGAGTGAGCCTTGGATGTGGGCGGCACGGAGCACCCGTGCCGCCCACATTCATGCCGCCATCATGCTAGTCCGCGCCGCGCCGTCCCGGGGGGCATCCATCAGCGGCGATTGACTAGTCCCCTCGGCTTTGTAAAAACCGTCGATCAGTGCCTTTGCGGCTTTGAGATCGGCAGTTTCGAACCCCTCGGTGAACCGATTGTAGATCGGCGCGAGAAGCGCAATCGCCTCTGTGGACCGATTTTGCTCGCGCAGCAGCCGGGCGAAGCTCGTGGCGGCGCGCAGTTCCCAGGACAAGGCGCCTTGCCGGCGCGCCCAACCGAGCGCCTGCTGGTAGTGATCTTCGGCCACCGCTGCGGCTCCGAATCCTCCCTGCAACAGAAGAAGCTCGCCTTTGATGCGCAGCAAGTCGGCAACGCACCAGCGGCCTTCATTGCGCTCGGATCGCGCGAGCGCCTCGTCGATTGCTTCGAATCCCTGAGCAATCTGCCCGGCCCGACCAAGCCCTTCTGCCAACTCGCCGAGGAACCACGTGAAGCATCGCTGGAAGCTGGCCTCGGGAGGTTGCTCGAGCGAGGTGCGCAGAAACCGCAGCCCGGTCTCGAAATCGCCGTTCCTGATCAGCAGGGCTCCGCGGAAGCGATGGCCCCGAGCTCGCCACATGGGCAGCGCACGTGCAGCGGAGCTGTCGAGCAACATCGCCACATAGCTTTCGGCTGCCGCCAGATCGCCGGTGAACAGCGCTACGGGGCAGGCAGCTTCGCACAATGCCAAACACAAGGAAACGTCATGATCGAGAGCTCGGGCGTCGTCGACAGCGCTTTGCGCGGTGCGCCTGGCCTGGTCGGGAAATCCCTGGAGCCAGAGGATCTGCGCGAGCGCGCCGCGACCCACCACCCGACCAAATTGAAACCGAATCAGCGGCGGCCGCTGAACCGGCGCGGCATAGCTACTGAGCATGCGCTCGATGTGGCGCCGCGCAGTCGTCTGATCTCCCCAATCATGCAGCGAGGTGCCGATCATTCGATCGCCGATGGGCAGATCGGCCGGGTCGCCCCGATCTTGCGCCAGGCTGTAGAATGTTTGAGCGAGCGTCAGCGCGACGCGGCATTCGCCGCGGTTCAGCCGACAAATCCAAAGCCCGTGGAGCGCCCGTAATTGATACTGGGTGTCCCCGAGGCTCTCGGCAATCTCGAGAGCCTTTGCCCAGACTGCCTCGGTCTCAGGCATCGGGCCTTTTGATAACAGTAGCGCGCCGCCGAGTGCTGCATAGAGCTGCATCTCTTGGCGTCCGCTTCGGCCCGCTTCAGGCACAAGGCTGGCAAGCGCTCGTTCGACACGTGTGCGAAATTCCTGCACCAGCGACAATTGTACCCAGAGCGGCACTATGGCAATGGTCAATGTTACCCCGACCGCCACGTCTCCGGCCGGCGAAAAGGCCCAGTCCAGCGCCGCGCGCAAATTGTCGATCCGGCGGCCGTACGCGGCCAGCCATTCGGAGGCGGGTCGCGTCTGCAGTTCGACTTCGGCCCGCTCGTAAAGATCCCGATAGTATTCGGCGTGGCGTCGCGCGACCTGCTCGAATTCGCCGCTTTGCGCGAGTTTCTCGAGCGCGTAGGCCCGC
>DATNKF010000424.1:0-4741 GCA_035603555.1 Allostellaceae bacterium | reverse complement strand
CAGCGCGGATCAGGTGAAGAACTCGGGCCCTGTCGGCGGTCGCTTGCGCACGTCCATTGCTTGACGCTTGCTGGAGGGTTTGGCACGCTGGCCTACCAGCAATCAGAGCACGGGCGCTGTGCAAATGACTAAATCCGAGCTCGTACAGAAGCTTGCGGAAGCCAACGCGCATTTGTACCAGCGCGATGTCGAAGTCATCGTGACGGCGATCTTCGACGAGATAACCGCGGCGCTGGCTCGCGGGGATCGGGTCGAATTGCGCGGATTTGGGGCATTCTCGGTCAAGCGCCGGGATGCCCGCGTCGGTCGTAACCCGCGGACGGGCGACAGCGTCAGCGTCGCCGAAAAGCACATCCCGTTCTTCAAGACCGGCAAGCAGCTCCGCGACCGCTTGAACCAGAGTGCGCGCCAACTATAGTCGGCTGTGTCACCTTCGGAGTCGGTCGATTGAGGGCGGTCTATTTCGCGGTGATCGTAGTCGCCTCTTCGCTTCTGATCGCCTTCGCCGTCTCTAATCGCACGACCGTATCGCTTGGGCTGTGGCCGCTACCGTTTTTGATCGACCTTCCCCTCTATCTGCTCGTTCTGCTGCTGTTGCTGGCAGGCTTTGTCGCTGGTGCCGCGACCGCTTGGATAGCCGGCCGCCGAGTTCGGCGCGAGCTGCGCCGGCGGCGCCGTCGGGTCGTGGCGCTGGAGGGCGAGCTGAAGGCAGCCCGATCCGAATTGTAGAGCTATCTCGCGAAGGGCAGGCAGGAAGTGCCGGTTTGAAGCTATGCTCGGTAAGAATTCCGACGGTTTTACCGGTTTCAGGCTGACGATTTATTGACCCGCGCCATGGGAAGCGGGAACAATATTTGCGACGGCCCTTTAGGCAGGGTACGGCGGAGCATGGGGTGACGCGCGGCACGTCGTGGCGGAATGCGAGGAGGTAGAATGCTTCACCCGGTCGTATTGTCCGGTGGCTCGGGCACCCGGCTGTGGCCGATGTCGCGCGCCCTCCACCCGAAGCAGCTGCTGAGTTTGCTCGGCCGAGAGACCCTTTTGCAGCAAGCCGTTCGGCGGGTCTGCAACGATCGGCGCTTTGCCGCACCCCTGCTTGTCGCCAATGAAGAACACCGCTTCATTATCGCCGAGCAATTGCGCGAGATCGGGGTTGCGCCGCAGGCCTTGCTGCTCGAGCCGGTCGGTCGCAACACGGCTCCTGCCGCGTGCGTCGCCGCGCTGGCGCTGAGCGAGAGGGATCCCGATCCGCTGATGTTGGTGATGCCCTCCGACCATGCGATCGGCGATGTCGCGGCTTTCCTCGCCGCCGTCGACCGCGCCGTGACCGCGGCACGCGCCGGCGCCCTGGTCGCTTTCGGCATCACTCCCGACCGCGCCGAGACGGGTTACGGCTACATCCGGCTCGGCGGCGCCGCGGAAATCGAGGGCGTTTTCAAGGTAGCCGAGTTCGTCGAGAAGCCCGGTCCGGAACTGGCGAGGGAATACCTGGCCTCGGGCGGCTTCGCCTGGAATAGCGGGATCTTTCTGTTTCCCGCGCGGCTCTACGTCGACGAGCTGGAGCGTCTGCGGCCCGACATGGTCGCCGCTTGCCGCCGCGCACTGGTCGGGGCCCGCCGGGACAGCGACTTCGTCCGCCTCGACAAGGAAGCGTTTGCCGCCTGCGACGGCGACTCGATCGACTATGCGGTCATGGAAAAGACGCGGTGCGCGGCCGTCGTGCCCGTCACCATGGGGTGGAGCGATGTCGGGTCGTGGGATGCGCTGTGGGAAATGAGCGAGAAGGACGGCGACGGCAACTCGCTTGCCGGGGATATCGTCGCCGAAGGCACCCGCAACTGCTATCTGCGTTCCGAGGCGGGGCTCGTTGCGGCGATCGGCGTCGAGGATCTCGTCGTTGTCGCGACCGCCGACGCGGTCATGGTGGCGCCGCGCGAGCGGACCCAGGAAGTCAAGAGACTGGTGGCGCGTCTCATCGAATGTCGCCGCGACGAAGCCCATGCGCTGCCGACCGTTCATCGTCCATGGGGCAGCTTCACCGCGCTGCACAACGGACATCGGGTGCAGGTCAAGCACATCGTGGTTAAGCCCGGCGGCAGGCTGTCATTGCAGCTGCATCATCACCGCGCCGAACATTGGGTCATCGTCCAGGGGACGGCCAAGATCCGCCGCGGCGACGAGGAGATGGTGCTGACCGAGGACCAGTCGACCTACATCCCGCTCGGCACCGCCCATCGCCTCGAAAACCCGGGCAAGATCCCCTTGCATCTGATCGAGGTGCAATCCGGCAGCTATCTCGGGGAGGACGATATCGTCCGCCTCGACGACAGCTACGGTCGGAGTTAGCCCTCGCGGCGGCCCATTGCAGGCCTCGCCATCCTGCCTATCTGATTGCCTCAAATGCATCGAGCAGGGGCATTGGCTATGTCGCTCAGAATCAATTCCGAGGCTCCGAACTTCACCGCCGAGACCACGCAAGGCCCGATCGATTTCCATGAATGGATCAGCGACGGATGGGCGATCCTGTTCTCTCATCCGAAGGACTTCACCCCGGTATGCACCACCGAGCTCGGCTATATGGCGGGGCTGATGCCGGAGTTCCAAAAGCGCAGCTGCAAGATCATTGGGCTCAGCGTCGATCCGGTCGGCAACCATGCGCGCTGGGCGAAGGACATCGAAGAGACCCAGGGCCACGCCGTTACCTATCCGATGATCGGCGACCCCCAGCTGAAGATCGCCAAGCGCTACGACATGCTGCCTGAGGGCGCCGGCGACACCGCCGAGGGCCGCACCCCGGCCGACAACGCCACGGTGCGCTCGGTGTTCATCATCGGTCCCGACAAGAAGATCAAGGCGATGTTGACCTATCCGATGACCAGCGGCCGTAATTTCGACGAGGTGCTGCGGCTCCTCGATTCGCTGCAATTGTCCGCCAAGCACGCGGTCGCAACCCCGGTCAATTGGAAACCCGGAGACGATGTGATCATCGCCGGCTCGGTCTCGGACGAGCAGGCCCGCCAGCAATATCCCGGCGGATGGAAGGCCCCCAAGCCCTACCTGCGCATCGTCCCGCAGCCGCGCTGAGACGCGGCCGGCATCTTCTCGCGCCCGGCCGGCATGCCGGAGGGCCCGCCGGGATCGGGCTACACTGAGGTCGTCGCGGCGGTGCGCTCGGTGATCAGCCGGTAATGCTCGACCCGGCGATGCTTTGCGAAATTGAAGACCGTGCGCCGGAGGTAATCGCCGAGTTCGAGATCCAGATCGGCGGCGATGACCTCGTCCTCCTCGCTCAAGGCCCGCGCGGCGATCTCCCCGGTCGGGGCGACAATGGCCGAGCCGCCGATCATCGCAAAACCGTCCTCGGCACCGCATTTTGCCGCCGCCAATACCCAAGCTGCGTTCTGATAGGCTCCGGCCTGCAGCGACAAGAGATGGTGAAACATCCGCAGATGCTCGGGCTCGCGATGGTGGATATTTTCAATCGGCGTGTTGTAGCCGAGGGCCACGATCTCGACCCCTTGCAGCCCCATGACGCGGTAGGTCTCGGGCCAGCGCCGGTCGTTGCAGATGCACATGCCGACAACCGCGTCGAACGCGCGCCACACCCTGAAACCCTCGTTGCCGACATCGAAGTAGCGCTTTTCGAGATGCTGGAAAGGTGCGTCGGGCAAATGCTCGGAATGGCCCGGCAGGTGGATTTTGCGGTAGCGCCCGACGATCCGTCCGTCACTCTCGACCAGGATCGAGGTGTTGTAGTGCCTGATCTCGCCCTTCTCCTGGGTCAGCTCGGCATAGCCGAGGTAGAAGCCCACGCCCAGCTCCTTCGCCAGGTCGAATAGCGGCCGGGTCTCGGCATTCGGCATCTCGCGCTCGAAGAAGCGGTCGATCTCGGCCTGGTCGGTCATCCACCAGCGCGGAAAGAAAGTGGTCAGCGCCAGTTCGGGGAAGACCACAAACCGCGCGCCCGATGCATGCGCCTCGCGCATCATCGCCATCAGCCGCT
The DNA here is from genome assembly GCA_035603555.1 of Allostellaceae bacterium. GTDB lineage: Bacteria > Pseudomonadota > Alphaproteobacteria > ATCC43930 > CGMCC-115725 > AP-15. The sequence continues at coordinate 738 of DATNKF010000424.1, read as the reverse complement.
TGACCACCGAGGCGCGGCTGTCGACGAGGTGAATCGGCCCCAGCTGGGCCACGGCGGCGTGCAGTTTACGGGCCAAGAGATTTCTCCGATTGGAGCTCCGAGGTTCGCCCATCATAGCAGAAATCATTCATCCCCGCTGCCTCCGCGCTGCCTAGCTCGTCGACTAGCCGCGCCCCCTCCGGCAACTGGCGAAAATTCCCGGCCGCACCCTGAGAGCAGGGAGAAATTTCGGTCTCGCTGCCTCCGCGATGCCGGTCGGCACCGAGAAAACGCATGATGTCAAAGGCTTGAGAGCCCAATTCGCGGCGCTTTTCTCCCCCTTTGCAGGGAGGGAAAGCGGGGTTCTGAGGGAGGGAGCAGGGAGAAATAAAATAGGCCATTTCCAGGTTCATGTTGGTAGCCAAGGGCTAGCGTGGTTTCCGACCACATTGCATCGCGGTGCTCACCCCCTCCCAAACCGTCCCCCATCCAGGGGGGAGGGCCTGAAAGCGTGCTCCCGCCCCCTCGATGGGGGCGGGTCGGGGTGGGGGTGATGCACGCCAAACCGACGAACGGGATCGGCGGGTGCAGCAACCCGATCGAAAACCGCTCTAGCGCGCGCCCCGATGATGCGTCGCAGCCTATACCCCGATTGTGTTGCGAATATGGTTATGTTGCGCTTCTACTGCGGCCGGCGTTCGGCGATGATGTGTCAGTGCCAGGAACCCGGCTTGCGCTGCAGCTGCTGCTCAAGTGACA
>DATNKF010000423.1:0-2950 GCA_035603555.1 Allostellaceae bacterium | reverse complement strand
GAGGCCGGCCAGATCCCCGATAACCGGATAGGCCTCGGTCGTCCCATCCTCCGCGATGTCGACATGACCGATCGCCTCGGGCGCTCCCTTGCCGAGATGCTTCTGGTAGAAGCCAGGCTTGCCTTGGCCACCCGGGCAGCGCACCAGGGTCAGCAGCCGACCGGCGAGCTGCGGCAGTGCCCAGTCGCGTACCGACGCATAGTAGCGCGCCAGATCGAGCTTGCTGATCCCGTCCTCGGGATAGAGGACGCGATCGGGGTGAGTGAGCCGCACTCCCTCGAACATCAAGCTGCCGTCTCGGGCACGCTCGGACGGTTCAGGAGCGGGGGGTGCCGCGCGCGTGCGCTTCGCCGCGGGCGTCATGGCGGGTACGGCGGTTCCGGCCGACGGATCATAGACTACCTCGCGCGGGTCCTTGTCCTCGCGCAACCCCTGGAAGGAGGCGTGGCGCAGGATCGAGTCGGCGGTCCAGCCGGCAAATTCCACCTCGGCGACAAGCGCTGGCCGAACCCAATGGACGCCCTTGCGCGGAGCGTCCTTGGGCAAAACGACCGGAGGGGCGCTCGCACCGAGAGCATCGAGCCGTTTGCGCAGATCGGCGAGACGCGCTGCGCTGAAGCCCGTGCCGACGCGTCCTGCGTACCGCAATGTCCCGGAGGGATCATAATACCCGGCGAGAAGAGCGCCAAACCCCTCCCGGCGGCCTTCGGGATCGGTGAAGCCGACGACGACAAATTCGTCGCGATTGCGGCATTTGACCTTGAGCCAAGTCGTGCCGCGCCCCGGGCGGTAGGGTGCGTCCCGGCGTTTCGAGACAATGCCTTCCAGGCCAAGGCTGCTCGCCTGGCGAAGAACGGCCAGGCCTTCGCCGGCTTGGTGGTCGCTGTAGCGCAAAATCCCCTCCGCCTCTAGCGGAATGATCTCGCTCAGGGCCGCCTTGCGGTCTTCGAGAGCCGCGCCGGTGATCTCCCAGCCATCGCGATAAAGCAGATCGAAGGCGAAGAAATTCAATGCGCCGGTCTTGCCGCTGGAAATGGCGTCCTGCAGGCCGGAAAAGTTCGTTGTCCCATCGGACGCCAGGCAGACAAGCTCACCGTCGATCAGCCCGGTGTCGAGCGGCAGCCGCTCGAAGGCGCGCGCCAGCTCGGGAAATTTAGCCGTCCAGTCGAGGCCGTTGCGGGTGATCAGCCGGACCTTGCCATGCTCGATCCGCGCGAAGAGCCGGTAGCCGTCGTACTTGATTTCGTGCAGCCATTCCGGGCCTTCCGGGGCCGTGGCCACCGAGGTCGCAAGCTGCGGCTTGAGATTATCGGGCATCGGACCCTTTCGTGCGCCCGCGATGCTGCCCGGTGAACGCAGTTCAGTCCTCTCGCCCTTTCGAGAATCCCAGACCCGGTCGCGGTCGCTGGCGATGGCGTCGAGCGAACGGCCGGTCTCGACGCTGAGCGGGTTGTTCGCGACGACGGCGTCGCCGCTGTGCGGCACGGCCTCCTCGTCGCGCTCCTTGACCAGAAGCCAGTTCTGGCGCCGTTCACGGGCGGCCTTGCCCCCCATCCGCACCAGGGCCCAGTTGCCGTGCAATTTCTCGCCGCGCAGCTCGAATTTGAGCATGCCCTTGGCATAGGCCGCGGCCGGGTCGGGATCCTTCGGGACCCAATTTCCGCGGTCCCACAGCAGCACGGTGCCGCCGCCATATTGTCCTTCGGGGATGATCCCTTCGAACCCGCCATAGTCGAGCGGATGGTCCTCGACTTGAACCGCGAGCCGCTTCTCGCCGGGGTCGAGGCTCGGGCCCTTCGGCACCGCCCAACTCTTCAACACGCCATCCAGCTCGAGGCGAAAATCATAGTGCAGCCGGCGGGCGGCGTGCTCCTGGATGACGAAGGAGAGCGGTGCCGTGGCCTTCTCGCGCGCCGGCGAGTTGCCCGCCGGTTCGGGCGTTTTCCGGAAATCGCGTTTGCGTCGGTACTCTTCGAGAGCCATCGTGCCGCCTTACTCCGCGGCAACGGCTGAAGCTTTTGGCTTTGGGTTGAGCTCGCGCAGGTGCGGCGAGAAAAACCCGCTCTGACCAAAGAAGACTGCCTGGCCGCCGTCGGGTTTGAGCGGCGTCACTCTTGCACCCATGGAGTCGTAACCCGGAGGGTTGGCGAAGGGTTCCGGTATGGGATTGAAAGAGATGGTCATCTCGGCATGATCGCAGAGACGCGTCTGGGTTTCTAGACCGTGCCGAGCGGGGCTCTGTGCGATGGGCTCGGTGATGCGCTAGGCTCGGATCGACATGCTGCTTCGCATCCGCTCGATCACCTATCTCGCTGCGAGGATCAACGGCTATGAGCTCGTCGATCCGGATGGGCATGACCTGCCGGGCTTCGCGGCCGGCGCACACATCTCGGTACGGCTCTCCGAGGGGTTGGTGCGCGACTTTTCGTTGTGGAACGACCCGGCCGAACGCAAGCGCTACTGCATCGCCGTGCTGCGCGAGGGGCTCGGCTCCTCGCAATTGCACGACAGCGTTCGCGTCGGCGACCTCGTCGAGGCATCGACGCCGCGCAACAACTTTCCGCTGGCTGCCGCGGCCGAGCGCCATCTTCTGATCGCCGGCGGCATCGGCATCACCCCGATCATGGCGATGATTGCGGAATTGCGCAGGCGGCGAGCCGAGTTCCGCCTGCATTATTGCACGCGCTCACCCGAGGAGACCGCGTTTCTCGACGATCTCGCGGTGCTCGCCGCGCAAGGGCTTGTGCACTTTCACCACGACGGCGGCGACCCGGGAAAAGGGCTCGACATCGCCGCGGCATTGCGCGAGTGCCGGCCGGGCACTCACCTATATTATTGCGGTCCGGCCGGCATGATGGCGGCGGCCGCAGCAGCCTCGGCCCATTGGCCGCCGGGGACCGTGCACTGCGAGTACTTTGCGGGTCCGAACGCAGTCGCCCCGGTGATGCCC
>DATNKF010000422.1:0-8887 GCA_035603555.1 Allostellaceae bacterium | reverse complement strand
CTTCGAGGAGGTCGAGCTGACCCCCGATCTGATGCTCGGAGACGAAGGCGAAGGCTACAAGATCGCGCTCGCCAACCTCGAGGGCGGACGCATCGGCATCGCCGCGCAAGCCGTCGGCATGGCGCGCGCTGCTTATGAGGCGGCCCTCGCCTATGCCCGCGAGCGCGAGGCCTTCGGCAAGCCGATCATCGAGCAGCAGGCGGTGGCCTTCCGCCTCGCCGATATGGCGACCCAGATCGCCGCGGCGCGCGGCCTCGTACTCGACGCCGCAGCACGGCGCGATGCCGGCGAGCCCTGCATCAAGGAGGCCTCGATGGCCAAGCTCTTCGCCTCCGAGATGGCCGAGCGGGTCGCCTCGGACGCGATCCAGATCCATGGCGGCTACGGCTATGTCGCCGACTTCCCGGTCGAGCGCATCTACCGCGATGTCCGGGTGTGCCAGATTTACGAGGGCACCAGCGACATCCAGCGCCTCGTCATCGCCCGCGAAATCGGCAAAGACTGAGCCGCACAGCAGCCTTTCAAGGCTCCGCGCGTGGTTAAAAAATAGTCAATTCGCGCGGAACGTCCGCTTACGCGGCGTCGTTTCAAGGCAATCTAGATTTGAGAGGATACAACCGTGGGTGCAATCCTACTATGGCTTTTGGGAATTCCGATTCCCATCATCATCCTTCTGCTGCTGCTATGGCACTAACCCGATCGGTGGAAACGACGATGCAAACCTTGAGCGAAACCGCTGTTGCCGGGCGGAAGAATGTTGTCGAGAGCGCAATCTCCGCGGCATCGTGGCCGGCAATCATTGCCGGCGCCTTCGCGATTGCCGCCGTGGCACTGATATTGCTGGCTCTCGGGTCCAGTCTTGGCTTCGCTTCGGTGTCGCCCTGGTATAATTCCGGCCCGTCGGCAACGACATTCGGGGTCCTGGCGGCGGTATGGTTGATCGTTGTTCAATGGCTCTCGGCGGCGTTGGGTGGATATGTCACCGGTCGGTTACGGACCAAATGGGTTGGGGTGCATACCGACGAAGTTTACTTTCGCGACACGGTTCACGGGTTTCTTGCGTGGGCCGTGGCTGCCGTTGTCATGGCGGCGGCGCTTTCGTCCGTCGCTTCGTCTGTCGTTGGCAGCGCAGCGCGCGGCGCCGGCTCGTTGGCCACTGCCGCGGTGCAGGCCGCCGGCACGGCGGCAGCTCAGTCGGGCGACATCGATCCGATGGGCTACATAGTCGACACCCTATTTCGCTCCGACCGTCCCGACGCAAACGCCGCCCCGCAGGATGTCCGCGCCGAAACCATCCGAATCATCGCGTCCGGGCTGCGAAATGGCGACGTCCCGTCCGGGGACAAGACTTACCTCGCCCAGCTCGTGGCCGCGCGGACGGGGATCAGCCAGGCTGATGCCGAAAAGCGTGTCAACGAGGCGATCGCAAAGGCCAAGGACGCGGAACTCAAGGCCCGGCAAGCAGCTGACACGGCGCGCAAAGTCGCGGCGACCGCGGCATTTTTCACCGCCTTCGCGATGCTGGTCGGCGCGTTCATCGCGGCGGTCGCGGCAACGATCGCCGGTCATCGCCGCGACGAGGCGCTGGCAATGGGCCGCTAAACCGCGACCGCATCTTCTTCCGCCAGCACTTTGGCAAAGAGCGGACGGTCGATGTTGCCGCCGGAGAGGATCACGGCGACCTGCTTGCCGGCGAGCCGCTGGCGCTCCTGCAGTGCCGCCGCGAACGGGGCCGCACCCGCACCCTCGGCGACATTGTGGGTGTCGGCGAACAGGATTCGCATCGCGCGGCATATCTCCGCCTCCGAGACGGTCACGATTCGGGCCGCACTGCGGCAGATGATGTCGAGCGCTTCGGCATTGGGCACCCGCACGGCGAGCCCGCCCGCCATGGTATCGGCGGAATGGGTGCTGACCGGCCGGCCGGCGGCGAAGGACAGCGCATAGGTGGGGGCCCCCTCGGCGACCACCCCGATGATCTCGGTGCGAAGTCCCAGCGCCTCGCGCGCCGTGATCACCCCCGAGATGCCGCTGCCGAGCCCGATCGGGACATAGACCACATCGAGATCGGGAACCGCGCGAAACAGCTCGAGCCCATAGCTGGCGACGCCGCGCACCAGCAGCGGATGATAGGACGGGACAAAATGCAGCTTCTCTTGCAGGGCGAGCTCGGTCGCGTGCTCGAAGGCCGCCTGGAAATCGTGCCCGGCCTCGACGAGCCGCGCGCCGAAGGCCCGCATCGCGCGGTTCTTCTCGACGCTATTGCCATGGGGTGCCACGATCGTCGCTGCGATCCCCAACCGCGTGGCGGCGAGCGCGATGCTCTGCCCGTGATTGCCGGTGGTCGCGGTCACCACCCCTCGAAGGCTCGGCTGTGAGCGCCTAACGGCGTCGAGATAGACGAGCCCGCCGCGGATCTTGAAGGCGCCAATGGGCGTGTGGTTCTCGTGCTTGACCCAGAGCTCGGCGCCGACCCGGCGCGACAGCAGCGGCCAGCAATATTGCGGGGTCGGCGGCACCGACCGATGCACGAGTGCTGCCGCTGCTTCCAATGTTTCGAGATCGATCGTCATCGTCGTGCCGGCATTCGGCTGCGTTTCGCCCGTCGGGTCAAGCCGTGCTTATGGGATCACGGGCTCGGCCGCTTGTGCGAGCTTTTCCCGCAGCCGGGTGAGCCGGTAGCCCAGTGCGAGGTAGTCGCCCCAGGAGGACCGGCTCGAAGCAAATTCGGCGGGGCCGCAGCCGTGCCGCTCCTGCAGATAGGCGACAACCGCGGAATCGACCGGGATGCGCGAGAAATCATGCAGCAGCAGCCGGCAATGCGCCGCTGCATAGGGGCCGATTCCCTTGAGGCTGATGAGATAGTCGTGATCGAGGCGTTCGGGCTGCCCGTCGCCCGTCGCATCGATGGCACCATCGTCGCGCAGCTGGCGGGTCGCCGAAACCACGGTGGCGGCGCGAAAGCCGAGCTTGGCTCGCTCGCGCAAGCGCTCTTCGCCGTAGTCGAGCAGCGCTTCGGGGCCCGGAAACGCGCCCTCACCCGGCTCGGCGACGAGTGCCGCCGCCATGCGGCAGGTCGACGACCAATTGGCGTTGATGGTCAGGATGGTTTTTACAAAGTCCTCGTAGAAAGAAGAGCATCTGAGCAAGCGGCCGCCGCCGAGCGCGATCAGTGATGCGTCTTCGCGCAGCGCCGCCATTGCCGATACCGGTTCCCAATCCGCCGAGAGCCAGCGGCGCAGCCGCCTTTGGATTTCAGGCAGAGCGGCGGGGTCGAACCCCTGCCAAAGCACAACCATCGAGGCGGGATCGCGTTGAGCCACCTCGATCCTTCCCAGCCGATCGCCGATCCGCTCTTGCCGGCCGAGCCGGCCCGTCTCAGGATCCCAGCACCACGGCGCCAGATGGGCCCAGCCGTGGCTGGCGACCGTCAGCCGGAGGTCGACCGGCCAGCGGAAGGACAGAACAGTCTCGCCGGCACTCACCGGCCGCGGATCACGCAGCGTCGAGGGCCTGCGACAGATCGGCGAGAATATCCTCCTCGTGCTCGATGCCGATCGACAGCCTCACATAGTTGTCGGTTACCCCGGTCTGCAGCTGCTCCTCCGGCGAGAGCTGCGAATGGGTAGTCGACGCCGGATGGATCGCCAGGCTGCGCGCGTCGCCGATATTGGCGACATGGTAGAACATCTGCAGCGCGTCGACAAAGCGCGCCCCGGCCTCGCGCCCGCCCTTGAGCTCGAAGCCGAGGAGCCCGCCATAGCCGCCCTTCAGATAGGCATCGGCACGCCGCTTGGCCTCGCCCGTCATCAGGCTCGGATGAATGACGCGGGTGACCTTGGGATGCTCGGCCAGAAACTTGGTGACGGCCATCGTGTTGGCGCAATGGGCGCGCATGCGCAGCGGCAGGGTCTCGAGCCCCTGAATGAAGAGGAAAGCGTTGAATGGGCTCATCGGCGCTCCGAGGTCGCGCAGCAGAGTCACCCGCATCTTGAGGATGTAGGCGATCGGACCCAGCGGTTTCACCGCCTGCGTCCAGACGGCACCGTGATAGCTCGGGTCGGGCTGGTTCAGGAGCGGAAAGCGATCGGCATGCTTTTCCCAATCGAAATTGCCGCCGTCGACGACGATGCCGCCGATCGAGGTGCCGTGGCCGCCGATGTATTTGGTCGTCGAATGCATGACTATGGCGGCACCGTGCTCGATCGGCCGGCACAGCACCGGGGCCGCGGTGTTGTCGACGATCAGGGGCACGCCGAGCTCGCGGCCGATGCGTGCCACCTCGCCGATCGGGAAGACCTCGAGTTTCGGGTTGGGCAGGGTCTCGGCGTAGTAGCAGCGCGTCCGCGCATCGGTCGCGCGCCGGAAGCCCTCGGGATCGGCCGGGTCGACAAAGCGAACCTCCATCCCCATGGTCTTCATCATTGTATTGAGAAACAGGTTCCAGGTGCCGCCATAGAGGTCGGTAGAGCTGACGAAATTGTCGCCCGCCTGGCAGATATTCTGGACCGCAAAGAGCGAGGCGGCCTGGCCCGAAGCCAGTGCCAGTGCGGCGACCCCGCCTTCGAGTGCGGCGACCCGCTCCTCGAGCACGGCATTGGTCGGGTTCATGATCCGCGAATAGATGTTGCCGAGCTCGGCCAACCCGAAGAGGTTCGCGGCATGCTGGGTGTCACGGAATTGGTAGCTCGTCGTCTGGTAGATCGGCACCGCTACGGCGTTCGTCGTCGGGTCGCTGCGGTACCCCGCGTGGAGCACGAGCGTTTCCGGATGCTGGCTCTTGGTCGGCAATTTCGATCTCCGTCGGGGAATGGTGCCAAGGGGCGGCACTCTGCCACGAGCGCGGCCCCAGGGGTAAGCTGCTTTCGCAGCAAAACGGACGATGCGGCGTTTACCTGAATATGCCCCGCGAGCTATCAACGTCACCGACTGGTATCGAAGACCGGCTGATCCCGGCGGAACCGACGATCCCGGGTCTGCGTGCAGCCGCTGAGGAATGTACCGCCTGCTCCCTCTACCAGAGGGCCACCCAAACCGTATTCGGCGAGGGCCCCGAGGATGCGCTTCTGATGTTGGTCGGCGAGCAGCCCGGCGATGCGGAAGACATCGCCGGGAAGCCCTTTGTCGGACCGGCCGGCAAACTGCTCGACCACTGCCTCGCTGAGGCGGGAATCGATCGGACGCGGATCTACGTCACAAACGCCGTCAAACATTTCAAATGGGTGCCGCGGGGGCCGCGGCGGATCCATAGCAAACCCGGCGCGGTCGAGATCGAAGCCTGCTTTCCGTGGCTGGAGGCGGAGATCGCCGCAGTCAAACCTCGAATCATCGTCGCGCTGGGAGCAACCGCGGCACAGGCTCTATTCGGAAGAGCGGTTCGCGTGACCCGGGATCGCAGCCGGCCGGTGACGTCGACATTGGCGCCGCATGCTTTCGTCACCGTGCATCCCTCGGCACTGCTGCGCGCTCCGGACGAGGCGACCCGCCGTCACGAAACCTTGCGCTTTATCGAAGATCTGCGACAGGTTGCGGCGCTGTTGAAATGATCGGCAGAATCCCCTCGGGATCGATCGGCGCCTGGATTGCGTTGGCGCTGGCCTCAGTTGCGGTACTCGCCGTCGCCCTGGTGGTCGCCGAGCTTTGGATCGGCATCGGCGCATCGGAAATCAGCCTCGCCGGCGCGCTCGCGATGATTTTCGGTGTCGTCGTCGCGCTCGCGCTGGGAATCGGCCTGATGTCGCTGGTATTCCTCAGCAGCCGGCGCGGCTACGACGAGGCCGCCCGGAGAGATCACTGAAAAAGATTCAGCGGGTGCGTTGCGCGCCAAAAAATTAACCATACCAACCAATTATGGTTCAACCTACGCGTAATTTCGCTCCGGTCATTGCCTGCATTGCGTGGCGATTTGCGAATGGGGCTTGCGCTACCGGCGAACCCGCTGCAACCTTGCGGGGTGCGGTGCAGAAAAGGACAGTTGCGTTGAAGAGGTCATCTACCGAAGTGGAAGAGCCGAAGCAGATGCCGAAATACGGGCGCGGGACCGGTGTGCCCAACCCGATCGACGTACATGTTGGCGGCCGGATTCGGATGCGTCGTCTGCTGCTGGGCATGAACCAGGAAACTCTCGCCAACGCGCTCGGTCTCACCTTCCAACAGGTTCAGAAATACGAGGGCGGGGCCAACCGGGTCAGTGCGTCTCGATTGTCGGCGATGGCCGAGATCCTCAGCGTGCCGATCTCATACTTCTTTGGCGACCTGCAGCCCGATGATGCCGATCTCAGCGCCGAGGACCGGCAGTGGCGCGAGCAGCTGCAACGGCCCGAGACGATAGAGTTCATCCGGCTTTACTATGCCATCTCCGATCAGAAGATCCGGCGCCAATTCCTCGAGATGGCGAAGACGGTAGCCGAATCGTTCGCGGCTAGGGCCGAATAGGCCGACAGAGGGCGCGACTACCAACCGATGGCGTAGGCGGCACGGCGGGGATCGGCTCCGGCTTCCATGACACCGCGGCGCCGGTCGGCGAGGATTGCGCAGACGGCGCCCGCGGTCCAGATCCAGTCGGGCCAACGCTGGATCTGATGCCCGCGCCGTTCCAGTTCGGCGGTGACCGGCTCCGGAATACGGCCCTCGACGGCGAGCCGTCCGGGATAGTAGTCGAACGGCGCAAAGGACGAGGGGAAGCTGTAGGTCGCAAAGCGCGGGGATTCGATCGCCGCTTGTGGGTCCTGTCCGAAGACGAACACGTTCAGCAGCACTTGCAGCATCGCCTGGGTTTGCACGTCGCCACCCGGCGTTCCAAACGGCAGAAACTGGTCGCGACCCTTGATCGCGAGCGCCGGGTTCGGGGTCAGGCGCGGCCGCTTGCCCGGTGCCACCCCGGCGGGATGGCGTGGGTCGGGACGCGATTGCGAGCCGCGGTTCGAGGGAATGAGCCCGGTCCCGGGGACCACCGGCGAGCCATAGGAGCCGTCGCTCGGTGTGGCTGAGAACAGATTGCCGTGGCGGTCGGCGACACAGACATAGGAGGTGTCAGGCTCCGGGTTCGGCTCGCCGATGCTCGCCCGAAACCGAGCACCCGCACGGCCGAGATCGCCGGGCGGCGGCATCTCGGGCCAGGCGCGGTCGGGACGGATCAGCCTTCGCCGCTCGCCGGCGTATTCCGCCGAGATCAAGGTCGCGAGCGGCACCTCTACCATCGCCGGGTCGCCGTAATAGGCCTCGCGGTCGGCAAAGGCGAGCTTCAGCGCCTCTGTCATATGGTGGATGTAGTCCGGACTGTTTTGACCGAGGCCGGCGAGATCGGTCCCCTCGAGCAATGCCAGGGTCTGCAGCAGTACCGGTCCCTGGCACCACGCCCCGCAGGTAAAGACTTCTAGGTCGCCAAACCGGCGGCGCTCGGGCGGACCCACCGGCGAGCGGTACTCGGCGAGGTCCTCGGCCGACAGGAGCCCGCCCTCCTGTTTCATGAAGGCGACGATCTTGCGGGCGATGTCGCCGCGGTAGAAAGCATCGCGTGCCGCTTCGAGCCCGGCCTCGCGGCCTCGCCCATTGGCGCCATGGTGGGCGGCTGCCCGCTCTTCGTCGGCCATGTATTGCAGAGACGCTGCAAGGTCGGTCTGGCGGAACACCTCGCCAGCTTCGGGGAGCCGCCCATTCGGCAGAAAGATCGCCGCGGTCGAGGGCCAGGCGCGGTGATCCGCCTCGTGGCGCTTCAGGCTCTCGGCCATCAGCGGATACATCGGAAAGCCGTCGCGCGCCAGTCGGATCGCCGCAGAGGCGACCTCGCCAAAGCTCATCGTGCCGTAGCGCCGGAGTGCGGTGATCCAGGCGTCGGGGGCGGCTGGAACGACAGTCCGCAGCACGCCCTTGGGGATCCTGCCGCCATGCTCGCGCTGGAAGAGTTCGGGGTCGAGCGTCTTGGGCCACGGACCGAGCCCGGCGATGGTCACCACCTCGTCCTTGTCGGCGAGATAGATCATGATCGGTGCCACGCCGGCGACGTCTACGAGGTCGCTTTGCAGCACGCCGAGGGCGATCCCGGCGGCGCACCCCGCATCGATCGCGTTGCCGCCAGCCTGCAGGATATCGAAGCCGGCGGTCGCCGCGAGATAATGGCCCGCCGAGATCGCGTGCCGGGTGACGGCGATGGTCGGCCGATGCGAAGATGCTCCAGTCATAGGGATCCCTCTGCCCGATGTTCTCCGGACCCCACAGTAGCGCTTGGCCGGCCGCGGGTAGAAGGGGCGTTGTGGCGCGGCATGGAGGTAGGTGGCATGAGCGAGTTCGATCTGGTGATCCGCAACGGCACGGTGGCGACCGCGGCCGATACCACGTCTTGCGACATCGGCATCAAGGAAGGGGTCATCACGACGCTCGGCAAGAGCCTCGCCCCCGGCGCGCAGGAGATCGATGCGAGCGGCCGGCTGGTTTTGCCGGGCGGCATCGACAGCCATTGCCACATCGAGCAGCGCTCCTCGGCCGGGGTCGTCTGCGCCGACGATTTCTACAGTGCCACGGTGGCGGCGGCCTTTGGCGGCACCACCACGGTGATCCCGTTCGCCGCCCAGCATCGCGGCCAGTCGCTGCGCCAGGTCGTCGAGGAGTACCATGAGGCCGCCCGCCCAAAGGCAGTGATCGACTACGCCTTTCACTTGATCATTTCGGACCCCTCGGAGCAGGTGATGGGCCAGGAACTTCCGGCGCTGATCCGTGACGGCTACACCTCGTTCAAGGTCTACATGACTTACGATCTGTTGGCGCTCGACGATCGGCAGATGCTCGACATCCTGGCGGTCGCGCGGCGCGAGGGTGCCTTGGTCATGGTCCATGCCGAAAACCACGAGATGATCAAATGGCTGACCGGACGCCTGCTCGAGCGCGGGCT
>DATNKF010000421.1:0-8018 GCA_035603555.1 Allostellaceae bacterium | reverse complement strand
TGCTGCCGCGCGGCCGGATGCCGCTCAACATCTTCGAACCGCGCTATCTGGCGATGACCCGCGATGCACTCGCCGGCGAGCGGGTGATTGGCATGGTCCAGCCGAGCGATCCGCGGGTTGGCGGAGATAATCCGCTGGTCTATCCCACCGGGTGCGCCGGGCGCATTACCTCGTTTTCCGAAACCGATGACGGGCGCTTCCTGATCGCCTTGACCGGCATCAGCCGGTTCCGCATCCGCGAAGAATTGCCGTTGTTGGAGGGTTATCGGCGGGTCGTGCCGGAGTGGAGCGAATTCGCCGGCGACCTCTTGACCGAAGACGAGCCCGGTTTCGACCGCGACCGGCTGCTGCGCGGCCTCAGGGCCTATTTCGAGCATTATAAGATGCAGGCGGATTGGGATGCGATTACTTCGGTGCCGGGGGAGCGGCTCGTCACCTCGATCGCGATGATCTGCCCATTTGAGCCGAGCGAGAAGCAGGCACTGCTCGAGGCTCCCGATCTCGAGGAGCGGGCGCGGCTCCTGACCGCGATCGTCGAGATGGCTGCGCTGAACCAGCCTCAGGACGGCGCCGGCAGCGCGCGCCACTGAGAGGGATCCCTGGAGGACGGCATGGAAGGGACACCGGAAATCGATCCTAAGCTACTCGAAATCCTGGTCTGCCCGCTGACCAAGGCGCCGTTGCGCTACGACCGCGAAGCCCAGGAATTGATCAGCGAGGAGGCGGGGCTCGCCTATCCGATCCGTGACGGGATCCCGATCATGCTGATCGACGAGGCACGCCGGCTGCGCGACGATGAGATGTCATCGAAGCCGCCGCCTTGAGGTGCGGGTGTGAGTACCGGCGGGGCGACGCGCTGGCCGGTCGAGCTGCGCCTGAAAAAGGCGGAGAAGCTGCTCGAGGTGGCCTACGACGACGGTAGCCGGTTCCGCCTCCCGGCCGAGTATTTGCGCGTCGAAAGCCCGTCTGCCGAGGTCCAAGGTCACGGGCCCGGGCAGAAAACATTGGTCGCCGGCCGTGCCCATGTCGGGATCATATCGCTGGAGCCAGTCGGCAACTACGCGGTGCGCATCACCTTCGACGATCTCCACGACACCGGGATCTATTCCTGGAGCTATCTCTATGAGCTCGGCGTCGAGCATGAGACGCGCTGGCGCGCTTATCTCGAAGGCCTCGCAGCGAACGGCCTCAGCCGCGAGCCGGCACGCTGATGGTACCGCGTCCTCCGTTGAGCCGACAGCGGAGGGCAGAATTGGGGTCGGAGTGGTTTTGCTCAGGCAGAAGTCTCGCTGCAGGAAGGTCTCGTCAGCACGATCGCCGGCCTCAGCTACGAGCCCACGGAATAATTCGCTATTTGTTTGTTACCATGGGGCAGAATCTCCCATTTGACGATAGCGTATTTTTGTGATATCAATTTAGCATTGAAATGCTAAATTGAATCCTACAGCCTGTTTTCTTCCTGCAGAAACAGGTGGTAAGGCGACATAAGCCAATGCTGATTCTGCAGATTAGCCGAAGATCACAACGGCTCGCCGCGCACGAGACGCGGCAAATCGCCCGCGAGCCCCATGGCGTCGCGCATCAAGAGCCGCTTGAGCGGCGGTAGGCGGTGAACCGCAGCGAGGCCGAGATCACGGACAAAGCGCAGCGGCGCGAGCTGGTTGGAGAAAAGGCGGTTGAGCCCGTCGGTTACTGCGGCGAGGGCGAGCGTGTCGAGGCGGCGCCATTGCTGATAATGGCCGAGCAGGTCCGGTTCGCCGATGTCGAGACCGAGGCGGCGCCGATCGATCACCAGCTCGGCAAGCGTCGCGATGTCACGGATGCCGAGATTGAGACCTTGGCCGGCTATCGGATGGATGACGTGCGCCGCTTCTCCGACCAACGCCAGCCGTTCCGCGACATAACGCTCGGCCAGCATCAGGCCGACTGGATAGGTCCAGCGCGGGCCTGTTGGCTCGACTGCGCCGAGGAAATCGCCGAAGCGCGCCGCGATCTCGGCGGCAAAGGCGGCATCCGGGAGCGCCACCAGACGCGCCGCCAGCCCGACCCGTTCGGTCCACACGATCGAGGAGCGGTTGCCGGTCATCGGCAGGATCGCAAACGGTCCCGCCGGCAGGAAATGCTCGATGGCGATACCGCAATGCGGGCGCTCGTGCTGCACCGTCGTGACGATCGCGGTCTGGCGATAGCGCCACTCTATCGTGCGGACACCAGCGTCGCGCCGCAGCCGCGACTCCTGCCCGTCGGCTGCAGCGATCAGACGAGCTGCTATCGTCCGACCGTCGGAGAGCGTTGCTACGGCCGCAAGCGACGAGCTCGCGACGGCATCGACATCGAGCGGCGCCAGGAACGAGAGGTTCTCCAGGGACCGGATACGCTCGAACAGTATGCGTCGGAGCACCCGGTTCTCGACGATGTAGCCGAGCGGTGTCGCAACATCGAGGTCGCGATGGTCGTAATGCAGAAACAGCGGAGAGCCGTTGTCGGCGACCCGGATCTCGAGGATCGGCTCGGCCTCCGCGGCGACCTCGGGCCACAGGCCGAGGGCATCGAGAACGCGGCGAGAGCCGTAGGCGATCGCCGAGCTGCGCCCGTCGAAGCCCTCCCCGAGCATCGTCCCGGGATCCTGGCGATCGACGATCGCTACACCCAGTCCGGCGCCGGCACAGGCGATGCCGAGCAACAGCCCAATTAGACCCCCGCCGGCGATCAGCAGTTCGACTTGCTGCGTCACCGCCCGAGCATGGAACGCTGCTGCCGCGCTGTCCAGCGCGTGATCGCGTCAAGCGCTTTCACGCCCGGCGACAATGGCGTAATCTCGTTTCCGGTTTGTGCCGGTAGGGATCGCCGGAGCTTGGGGAAGCCCGGCATCAGTAAGGGGACAGCATGGCCAGATCGTTAGGCTATTCGGCACGCGGCAGCGCTCGCCGGAGGCACGGCTGGGTGGACGCCTTGACCGCACTAAAGCGGCGCCTCTTCGAGTCGCTAGGCTTCGCCCTGCTGCTCGCCAGCTTTTTGCTGACCCTGGTGTTGCTGACCTACGACCCGCGGGATCCGTCGTTGAATACCGCGGTCGACACGGCGCCGCACAACTTTCTCGGCCAAAACGGGGCGGTTCTTGCCGATCTCTTGCGGCAAAGCTTTGGCCTTGGTGCGTTTTTGATCCCGACGGTGCTCCTGGGCTGGTCTTTGCGCCTGCTGCTGAACCGCCCGCTTAAATCGATTTGGCTGAGAGCTGCGTTGCTTCCGGTGGTCCTCGCGCTCGGAGCGCTCGCTCTATCGGTTCTTGACGCCGGATTGCCCGCTTCGGGGATGCGGTCCGGCGGCGCCATCGGCTGGGGTCTGAACCGGCTGGTTTCGAGTGCCGGCCTGAGTGCCGCGGCGTTGCCGATTTCGATGGCGGCGGCCGCAATGGTCGGCTTGCTGCTGCTGTTGATCATGGGCCTGTCGTGGCGGGACTGGCGCCAGCTCGGGGAAGGGGCGGGACGGGTCGGCGCTGCCTCCGGCCGCGGGACGATCGCGGCAGCCGGTCTGGCTGATCGTCTATTTCGCCATTGGCGGGAAGCAAGCCGCGCCGGCAGGGCGGCAGCAACCACCGCCTCTGGCAACGTCGATCCGGGCACGCGGACCGTCGTGACGGTCTTGCACGATCGGCGCGAGCCTCGCCTCGACCGCCGCATGCCAAGCGCCGCGGAGGGAGAACGCGAGCGCGGCGGACTCATCCGCTTCATAGTTCCCGGGGCGAAGCCGCTCGTCCCCGGAAAGCGCGCCGATCAGGAGCGACAACCGACGCTCGATCTCGAACCGGACGAGCGGCCAATCCTCCCCTCCCTTGATCTCTTGGCAAAGCCTCAGGCGGTGAAAACCGAAGCCGTCGATGAGGATGCGCTCGAAAAAAATGCTCGCCTGCTCGAAACCGTACTCGAGGATTTCGGTGTACGCGGTCAGATCGTGCAGGTTCGCCCGGGGCCGGTCGTGACGCTGTACGAATTGGAACCCGCGCCCGGGATCAAGGCCTCGCGCATCATCGGGCTCGCCGACGACATCGCCCGCTCGATGAGCGCGATTTCGGTACGCGTCGCTGTCGTGCCGGGGCGCAATGTGATCGGCATCGAGCTGCCGAACCGGAAGGCGGAGACCGTTGTTTTGCGCGAACTTCTTGGCTCACCGATCTACGAAACTCATCCGGGGCGTCTTGCCCTGATCCTCGGAAAGGATATTTCCGGCGAGCCGGTCCTCGCCGACCTCGCCAAGATGCCGCATCTATTGATCGCCGGGACGACAGGATCGGGCAAGTCGGTCGGCATCAACACGATGATCCTGTCGATCCTCTACCGCATGCCGCCCGATCGCTGCAAATTTATCATGGTTGATCCGAAGATGTTGGAATTGTCGGTTTACGACGGGATTCCTCACCTTCTGTCCCCGGTTGTCACCGACCCGCGCAAGGCCGTTCTCGCGTTGAAATGGACAGTGCGCGAAATGGAGAACCGCTACCGCAAGATGTCGAAGCTCGGAGTTCGCAACATCGATGGGTTCAACACCCGGCTTGCCGAGGCGCAGGCCAAGGGCGAGAGCCTCATCCGCAAGGTGCAAACCGGGTTCGATCCGCAGACCGGGCAGCCGATTTTCGAACCCCAGCCCTTCGACACGAGCGAATTGCCGCTGATCGTCGTCGTCGTTGACGAGATGGCGGATCTGATGCTGGTAGCCGGCAAGGAGATCGAGGCGGCGATCCAGCGCTTGGCGCAGATGGCGCGCGCCGCCGGTATCCACCTGATCATGGCGACCCAGCGCCCGTCAGTCGACGTCATCACCGGCACTATCAAAGCCAACTTTCCGACCCGGATCAGCTTTCAGGTGACCTCGAAGATCGACAGCCGGACGATCCTCGGCGAGGGCGGCGCCGAGCAGCTTCTGGGCCGGGGCGACATGCTCTACATGGCGGGCGGAGGTCGCATCACGCGTGTCCATGGCCCGTTCGTCTCCGATGAAGAGGTCGAGCGCGTCGTGTCGTTCCTAAAGACGCGGGGAGAGCCCGATTACATCGACGAAATCACCGAAGACGACGACGCTTTCTTCGGCCTACTGGCGGATGAGGAGGGAGGCGGTCCGGGGGACACATTGTATGCGCAGGCCGTTGCCGTCGTATGTCGCGAGGGCAAGGCGTCAACAAGCTTTGTCCAGCGACATCTCCAGATCGGCTACAATCGCGCCGCGCGCATCATCGAGCGAATGGAAGCCGAGGGCATCGTCAGCGCAGCCAACCACGTCGGCAAGCGCGAGGTCTTGGCGCGAGGCGGCGATTGACCGCAATTGATGGCGCCGGCCGCCGGCTCCATCTCTCTGCCTCGGCTATGCAATCGTCCCAGGGACGACGCGGGCCAGGTCGGTGTCAGTGGAGAAACGGGTGCAAATCACCAAGAAAGCAACGGCGTCCACCCGTCGCGCCTTTGTCAGCGTCACTTTGGCGGTGGCAACGACGCCCTTTGCGGCGCTCACACGCGCCGCCGCCCCGCCGACGGCTGTCGCGATGACTGCGCAAGACACGGCGGACCTGCGCCGTATCTCGGCTTATCTGAACGGCATCCACACGATGACCGCCCGGTTCCGGCAGCACTCTTCAGGTGCAGGCACCGCAAGTGGAAGCTTATGGTTGGCCCGGCCCGGCCGAATGCGATTCGAGTACGATCCGCCTTCACCGATCCTGCTGATTGCCGATCAGTTCTATGTATATTACGTCGACAAACAACTGGCCGAGATGTCGAAGGTCGGATTGAAATCGACCCCGGCCTGGTTTCTATTGCGCGAGCCCATAACCTTTGACGACCTTGTCGTGACGCGGCTGGAGCGCGGAGCGAATGGATTGGGGATTACCGTCGTCGACCCGGCGGAGCCGGACAACGGCAGTTTGACAATGCTGTTCACGAGCCAACCGCCGGCACTGCGTCAGTGGACGATCCTCGATCAGCAGCGCAAGACCACGACAGTTTCGATCTCCGATGTACAGTTCGGAGCAGCATTAGACCCTGAGTTATTCGTATATCGGGATCCCTTCGCTACCGGCCGCCGCCAGCTCCAGCCGTGAGTTCCAACTCGATGCCGGCCTGTCATATACCGCTCGTTGGCATTCCCACCTGCCTTCGCACGGTCAAGGAGCGCGTCTTCCACGGAGTCAACGAAAGGTATCCGAATGCCGTGATCGATGCCGCAGGATGCCTACCGGTATTGATCCCGGCGATCGGATCGAAAATCGACGTCTGCCAGATGCTCAACAGGCTAGACGGATTGCTCTTGACCGGGAGTCCGTCGAACGTCCATCCCAGCCATTATGGCGCCGAGCCGAGTCACCCGGAAATCCTGCACGACCCGGAGCGCGACGCGACGACGCTGCCGCTTATTCGCGAAGCGGTCCGGCGCGACCTGCCTGTCTTGGCGATCTGTCGCGGCATCCAGGAATTGAATGTAGCGCTTGGCGGAACGCTCCACCAACGAGTGCATGAGGTTCCGGGCCGCCTCAATCATCGTTCGCGGAGGGATTCTCCCGATGGCCCATATGGACCGGCGCACAGCGTCGCGCTGATCAAGGGCGGGCTCCTGGCATCGCTTGCCGGGGTTGCCGAGGTGATGGTCAACTCGTTGCACTCGCAGGGTATCGATCGTCCGGCACCTGGGCTTCGAGTCGAGGCCATGGCGCCGGACGGACAGATCGAGGCGGTCAGCCTTCCGGATGCGAGATTTGTCGTCGGCGTGCAATGGCATCCAGAGCACAGGGCCCTTGACAATCCGTTCTCGCGGGCTTTGTTTTTGGCGTTTGCCCGAGCATGCCATTCGGCCCAGACGAGCGCTGTCGCTGCCGCCCGCGCGGCTTGAGTGGATTCGAACCAGTTCCCCAGCGCAGCATGCAATTTTGCCCTCCGGGCATGCACGAATCGCGGCCTTGCTTTATTTTTGACCCACCCCATTTCCTGGCTTCGGAAGCGGAGAGGGCAGCAAACCCTCTTTAGAACGGACCCGTCTCCCCTGTGGGTCCAGTTTCCCCCAAACGCTTCTGACATGCAGGCGCCCGGTCTTCCCCCCCGACCGGGCGCCGATGTTTTGTGGTATTCCTTTGCGGTCCTGGTCCCAGCCTAACACCTCGGGATGCGCCGTAATTATGCGCCTCGTCACTTGGAACATCAACTCGGTCCGCCTCAGGCTGGACAATGTGCGGCGGCTGATCGCGGAGTGGGCGCCCGAGGTCATTTGCCTTCAAGAGACCAAGACTCAAGACGGCCTGTTTCCGCGCGAGGCGTTCGAAGCCATCGGCTACCGATATATGCTCGTACATGGGATGAAGGGGTATAACGGCGTCGCCATTCTATCGCGAATCCCCTTCAAATCACCTCAAATTCGTGCCTGGTGCGCCCGCACCGATTGCCGCCATGCAACGGTCGAGCTGCCCGGTGCTGTCGAGCTCCACAACATCTACGTCCCAGCAGGCGGCGATCTGCCGGATCCGGAACAGAACCCAAAATTTGCGCATAAACTTCGGTTTCTCGACGAGTTGACGGCGTGGTTCGCCGCGGAACGGCGAGGTAGCCGTTCGATGATCGCAGTCGGCGATCTGAACATCGCGCCGCTCGAGACCGATGTGTGGTCGCACAAGCAGCTCCTGAGTGTGGTCAGCCATACCCCGGTCGAGGTGGAACGCCTCAGGCTGCTGCAGCAGGCGGGCGGGTTTGTCGATGCGGTACGGCATTTTGTGCCGCCGCCGGAGCGCCTGTACACGTGGTGGAGCTACCGGGCGCGCGATTGGGTAGCGTCAAACCGTGGGCGCCGGCTCGATCATATATGGGTGACACCATCCCTCGTCGAGGCGCTGGCTGAGGCACGCGTTTACCGGGAAAGCCGCGGTTGGGAAAGAGCCTCCGACCATGTCCCGGTCATGCTGACGATCCGGAACTGACGCGTCGGTAGAGGTGGTAGCGGCCGGGCAAGACGCCCTGGGGTAGCGGTATCGGATTCAGTTCATCCGC
>DATNKF010000420.1:0-8972 GCA_035603555.1 Allostellaceae bacterium | reverse complement strand
GAGCGCTGGGAAAAATGCAGTAAGGCGTCTCTCTGCACTCAATAGGCGGGTTTTTGTCGATGCGCAGCACCGCCTTGATCGGAAGGGGCTTGCCGACAATTCCAATGTTACCAGTTTGGAGCATGACAACCAGTGCGAACGCACCACCGCGGTCGCCCTGCGTCTGCCAAAAAGGCACTGTAATCGAGCAATCCGAAGTGCCATTACTGCACTCCGTGATCCATTCGTCCGATCTGAACGTCTGCTCACCAGCTGCCGGCGCGAGAACAAGGAATTGGGTGGAAAGACTCAGGAATGGGAGCAGCACCCTGCGAAAATGTCCTCTTTGCATTTCAGGTGTCTCGCCGACGCAATCTACCCAACACAATAAGGATCACAGACCCTGCTCAGCCCGACAAGTCCCGCTCGTCGCCCCTCCGCAATCGGCGCCATGCGCTTGCACTAGATACACCACCGCCGCGATCGCGCCAGCACCAGGGGCATCTCGATTTTCACCGCGACTGTCCCGCGGAGCGCCGAGATTTGGCCAAGCCAGCTATTCATCTAATCTCCGAGATTACCGATTGTAACGGATATTAACAAAACGTAAACTTATATACCGGACTCTGAACACATAGAGTGGTTTTCATTCAGTTAACGTTGATTTTGCTTCCCACAAGGCTGAAACGGCGGTATGCGTGACCTGTCGAGGTCGCAGCGCTGCCAAGTGGGGGATTCTCTGTTTTCTCTGCACACAAACGCACATGAGAAGATTCCCGCCGGGACCCGGAGGCGTCGGCGATGTTTTCGGGCTCACCGGCAAGCTTAGCAATCGGCACCGTCAGGAGTAAGCGGGCCGGCTGCGACGGACGGCGCCAAATATTGCTCTCGTAAACTGCTTCAGGGATATCGGATGGCTCGTTTTCTCGTAACTGGCGGGGCCGGGTTCATCGGCTCGCACTTGGTCGAGACGTTGCTAAACGAAGGTCACGCAGTCCGGGTTCTTGACGACCTCTCAAGCGGGCATCGCGAGAACTTGCCGCGGCAAGCCCAGTTCACCGAAGCTGATGTGACCGATCCGGAGGCGGTCGATCGAGCGTTCGAAGGCGTCGACGGCTGTTTTCATTTGGCGGCGATCGCTTCTGTCGGGCGTTCTCATCGCGAATGGTTGCGGACACACAAAGTTAATCTTACCGGAACGATCAACGTGTTCGATCAGGCACGGCCGGCGCGTCGCCGGCGGGAGGTTCCTGTCGTCTACGCCTCGACTGCCGCAGTGTACGGGAATTGCGGGAACGTACCGGTCGACGAAGAAAGTCCGGTGGCGCCGATGAGCGCGTACGGCGCCGACAAGCACGCCTGCGAGCTCCACGCTCGCATCGCCGGCGCCATACACGGTGTCCCGACTGTCGGGCTACGTTTCTTTAACCTTTACGGGCCGCGCCAGGATCCACTTTCCCCGTATTCCGGCGTGATCTCCATTTTTGCCGAGCGGCTGCTCCGCGGCGAACCTGTCGAGATTTTCGGTGATGGCGAACAGGCCCGCGATTTCACCAATATCGCGGATGCAATCCGTGCGCTGCGCCAGGCGATGCAAGCGCCGACCACCAAGGCTTTGGTGTTCAATGTCTGCACCGGCAAAGCGACGACCGTTCGTGGTCTCGCGCAGACCATGGCGGAGCTGTGTCGATCGCAGCTCGTGGTGCATCGTCGGCCGGCGCGCTGCGGCGAGGTGTGGATCTCGGTCGGGGACCCGCGGCGCGCGACCGAACGACTTGGCTTTACAGCCCAAACTTCTCTGAGCGATGGTCTTGCCATGTTGCTGGATGCGCTCGGACGGGGCACGGAGGTCAGAACGCGGGTCATGGCTTGACCGGAGGGATCGATCCCCCACCGATCGAGCATCGCCCGCTGACCGCCCCAAGGGCTCGTGCATGTGAACCGACCCCGTGGAGTTCGCTCAACAGGCACCCGGCAGTACGCGATCAGGCCGAGACCCCATCTTGATGTCGGATAATCATCTCGTATCCTGCCCCGCATAAGTCGGGTGGGTATCGGCATCGGGGGTTTCAGCATGATGCCGCCGATATAAGCCGGCAGCCTTGCCAAGCAGGGCGCCCGCCTCTAACACTGCCGGCGGGGAACCCATGCGAAGATACCCGGCGATCCTGGACGAGCAGGCGCATTCCGTCACGCTGGTCGTGCGTTTGGTCCGCGAGTTCATGCGTCCGCACGCCAGACGCATCGCTCTGGCCGCTCTACTGATGGGACTGGCAGCCGCGAGCACAGCGCTGCGCGCCTGGCTGATGCAGCCGGTGCTCGATCGCATCTTCGTTGGGCGCGACGGATCGCTGTTATGGCTGCTCGCCGGCTTAGCCCTCACCCTCGCCGTCGCCAAGGGGCTTTGCGATTATGGCAGTGCCGTGCAGATGATCCGGGTCGGCCAGCGGATCATCGCCGATGTGCAGAAGGCTCTGTTCGCGCGGCTGATGCGCGCCGATCTCGCCTATTTCCACGCCCATCCGACCGGCACCCTGATTGCCCGCTTTACCAGCGATGCGGTCCTTTTGCGCGGCGCCGCGGCAAACGTCCTCGGTGGCATGGGCAAGGACGCGGTTACGGTCGCCTTCCTCGTCGCGGTGATGTTCTACCAGGACTGGCTTCTTGGCCTTGTCTCTTTCTTCGTCTTTCCGCTGGCAATCCATCCTATCGTCGGCATCGGCCGCCGCATCCGCCGGGTCGCCGCCAACACCCAGGCCGAGATCGGCCAGCTGACGACATTGTTGAACCAGACCTTTCAGGGCGCTCGCCACGTCAAAGCCTACGGCATGGAAGCTTACGAGGAACGCCGCGCTGCCGGCCTCTTCGAGCGCCTGTTTGCGTTGATAGTACGCGCCGGCCGGACGCGCTCGCGGGCTTCGCCGATGATGGAGGCGCTCGGTGGCGCCGCAATCGCTGCCGTCATCCTCTACGGCGGTCATCAGGTCATCGTCGGGGCTCGCACCCCTGGCGCGCTCTTCTCGTTCATCACGGCGCTGCTGCTCGCCTATCAGCCGCTGAAGAACCTCGCTAATCTAAACGCGTCGCTGCAAGAGGGTCTCGCCGCCGCCGAGCGGGTCTTCGAGGTGGTCGACATCGAACCGACGATCCAAGACCGGCCCGGAGCCAAGCCGCTGCGGATCACCGGCGGGGAGATCCGCTTCGATTCGATCTCTTTTGGCTACGCGTCCGGTGCTGTGGCGCTCGACGATGTCTCGCTAACGGTTCCAGCGGGCCGCACGGTTGCCCTCGTCGGCCCTTCGGGGGCGGGCAAATCAACGATCCTCAACCTGATCCCGCGGTTTTTCGATGTTGGTGAGGGGAGCATCGCGATCGATGGGCAGGACATTCGCTCGGTGACGCTCGCGTCGCTGCGCGGCGCCATCGCCCTCGTCGCTCAGGAGGTCAGCCTGTTTGATGACACAGTGCGGGCCAATATCGCCTACGGCCGGTTCGGCGCCTCGGAAGCCGAGATCGAGGCAGCAGCGCAGGCGGCGGGCGCCAGTGGGTTCATCGATGAGCTTCCGGAGGGCTACGACACGCTGGTCGGCGAGCATGGCGTGCGTCTCTCAGGCGGGCAACGTCAGCGTATCGCGATAGCGCGGGCGATGCTAAAGGACGCGCCGATCCTGCTGCTTGACGAGGCCACCTCGGCCCTTGATAGCGAATCGGAACGGCAAGTGCAGGCGGCTCTGCGGGCACTGATGCGCGGGCGCACAACCTTGGTGATCGCGCATCGGCTGTCGACCGTCCAGGGCGCCGACCTGATATGCGTCGTCGATCGCGGGCACATCGTCGAAATTGGCGGTCACGAGGAGCTGCTTGGAGCCGGCGGGCTGTATTCCCGACTCCACGCGATGCAGTTCGCTGATCAGCGCGGCCTGACCACGGCCGCCGCTCCTGTAACGGCGTGACATTGAAATTCACCAAGCCCGACGGCTGGCGGCGTTTTCTTCGTGGCGAGCTGGTCCGGCGGATCGCGTGCTGGGCCACCCATTGCTACATTCGGTTCGTCTACCTGACTAACCGCTGGAGCGTCGAGGGGGGCGACTGGCCGCGCCGGCTCACCGGCGAAGGTCGGACATTCATCGTCGCCTTCTGGCACGGCCGATTGTTGATGATGCCTCCCGCGTGGCATCAATTGACGTCTTTCCACATGCTAATCTCGGCTCATCGCGACGGGAGGATCATCGCCGGAGCTATGACCTATTTTGGCATCGACACGATAGCTGGGTCCACCAGCCGCGGCGGATCATCGGCGTTGCGCGCCATGTTGAAACGACTGAAAGAGGGAGGGTGCGTCGGCATCACGCCCGATGGCCCGCGCGGCCCGGCGATGACCGTGAGTGTCGGCACCGTCAACATCGCCCGGCTCGCTCGGGTGCCGATCGTGCCGCTGACCTACGCGACGAGCCGAAGACGTGTGCTCGCGACCTGGGACCGCTTCCACCTTGCCTTGCCGTTCGGATACGGCGTGTACCTGTGGGGCGAGCCGATCGAGATCGCCAAAGAGCTTGATGAGGCCGGGCTCGAGCGCGCCCGACACCTCGTCGAAACGCGCATGGTCGAAATGGTCCGCGAGGCCGACCGCCGTTTCGGCCACGAAAATTTGGTTTCGCCCATCGCCGATCCGGCCGCCGCGGCGGAGCGAGTGGCAGGCGGTTGATGCTGCCCCTCCTCTATCGCGGACTGACCCAGCCTCTGGCGCCGCTCGTGGCAGTCTGGCTGCGACGGCGGCGAAAGCAGGGCAAGGAAGACACCCTCCGCTTTCAAGAGCGCCGAGGAATCCCGAGCATAGCCCGGCCGCTCGGACCACTCGTATGGATTCATGCCGCGAGCGTCGGGGAGGCAACGGCAATGCTGGCGCTGATCGAGCGGTTGCTCGAGGAGCGGCCGACACTAGAAATTCTCGTCACGACTGGAACCGTCGCTTCGGCCACTCTCCTGGACAAGCGGCTCCCGGCCCGGGCGCGACATCAGTACGTCCCGGTCGATCTGCCGCGCTGGATCGCACGTTTTCTTGATCATTGGCGTCCCGATCTTGCGCTCTGGGTCGAATCGGAGCTGTGGCCCAACCTCGTGCTGGCGACGCATGCCCGCGGCATCCCGATGGTACTGATCAACGGCCGCCTTTCCGCGGCTTCCTACGCGCGCTGGCGGTGGGGAGTGGGCCTCGTCAGCCCCTTGCTCGGCGCCTTCGCGACGTGCTTCGCTCAAGACGAGGTTCAGGCCGAGCGCCTCCGTCGACTTGGGGTCCGAGAAATTGCCATGATCGGCGACGTCAAAGCCGCAGCCGCAGCCTTGCCGGTCGATCTCTTGCAGCTCAAGCAGCTGCGTCATCAAGTTGGGCCGCGCCCGCTGTGGGTTGCTGCCAGCACCCATGCCGGCGAGGAGGAAATCGTCGCTGGCGTTCATAGGCAACTTGTTGCCGGTCATCCAGGTCTCCTGACGATCATTGCGCCGCGTCACGCGGCACGCGGCGACAATATCGAGGCGATGTTGGCTGCCCGCGGCCTGCGCACGGCCCGAAGGGCGCGTGGTGAGCCGGTCACCCGCGAGACCGATTTCTATCTTGCCGACACGATGGGCGAACTCGGGCTCTTCTACAGTCTTGCCGGGATCGCCTTCATCGGCGGATCGCTGGTTGCCAAGGGCGGCCACAACCCGTTCGAGGCCGCCCGACTGGACTGCGCCGTGTTACACGGGCCCCATATCAGCAATTGCGCTGGAATGGCAGGCGATCTCGCAGCCGCCGGTGCGTCGGAGACCGTCTTGGATGGCAACACGCTCGCGGCCGCAGTATCGAGGCTGCTCGCCGACCGGCCACTCCGGGATGAGCGTGCAGCCGCCGGCAGGTGCGTCGCGGCCGCTGGTCACGGCGTCCTCGATGCCGTCTTAGTGCGGCTTGCTCCATGGCTAGACCCGCTCGCGCCGATGGAGCGCGTAGGCGATCTGCCGCAATGTTTGCGCGCCTGACGCGTACCGCCCCGGCCTTTTGGGGAAGGCCGCCCGGGCTTCTCGCCGATCTCCTGCTGCCGATCGGCGCGGCGTGGGATGCTGCCGCGCATGTGCGCCGAGCGCTCTCTCGTTCTTATTGCTCTACGATTCCGGTCGTGTGCATCGGCAATCTCGTCGCGGGTGGTGCCGGAAAGACTCCGGTTACGCTCGCGCTGGCTGCTTGGCTCCGGGAGCGCGGCGTCCCGACCCACGTGGTAACGCGTGGTTACGGCGGTTATTTACGTGGACCGATTCGGGTCGATCCCACCAGCCATGACGTCCTTGCCGTCGGCGACGAAGCGCTGATGCTTGCGGAGCAGGCGCCGTGCTGGGTCGCCCGTGACCGAGTCGCCGGCGCCCGCGCTGCGGTCACGGCCGGGGCCAGCGCCGTCATGCTCGACGACGGGTTCCAGGATCCGGCAATCGGCAAGACCCTCGCGCTGATCGTAGTCGATGCCGAATACGGCTTTGGCAACGGCCGCGTGATGCCCGCAGGTCCACTGCGCGAGAACCTTCGCGGCGGGATTGCCCGAGCCGACGCAGTGGTCGTGCTTCGCGCCGGATCGGAGGCGACGGGTGCCGAACAGACCTGCACGGCCATCGGGCGGCCGGTGATTCGCGCCGCACTCGTCCCCACCGCCGGAGAGCGGCTGGCGGGCGAGCGTCTTCTGGCCTTCGCCGGGATCGGACATCCGGAGAAATTCTTCACGACCCTGCGCAGCCTCGGCGCCATACTGGTCGACGCGCAGGCGTTCCCGGACCATCACCTGTTCCGCGCCGCGGAAATCGACCGGCTGCGCCGCAACGCAGCGCATGCGGGCGCACGTCTGATCACCACACGAAAGGATATCGTGCGGTTGCCGACCGAGCTTCGTGCGGGAATCGATGTCCTGGAAGTGAAGGTGCGCTGGCTCGACCCCGCCGCGATCACTCGGCTGATGGCGCCAGTGATATTTCCGGCCGGTGGCGATGGCAGCGTCTCAGCAGATTGATTCTGCCGCGCCAGCGCGGGCGAAGGTCGTCCAGGCGCCATTCGTCCATCATCTGCAAGGCTGGGGGGCGGCCTCGTCGTTCGGCGCCTTCGGCCTGCTGCCGCTCGACTGGGCATCTGCCCTCGGCGGCGCCTTGGCGCGCCGGATCGGCCCCTCGCTCGGTATCTCAAATCGCGCTCGGCGCAATCTCGCGCGGGCATTCCCCGAGCTTTCGGGGACCGAGATCGAGCGCATCATCGCCGGCATGTGGGACAACCTGGGCCGGGTGGCGGCCGAATATCCGCATCTGCGCGAGATCCGAGTCTTCGAGGCGGGCGGCCGGGTCGAGACCCACGGCTTTGAGCATATGGATCGGGCGGTCGGCGCTGGGCGGCGGGTGATCATCTTCTCCGGCCATATCGCGAATTGGGAGATCGGCCTGCTGGCCGCGGTCCAGTACGGGATCTCCGTCGCCCAGATCTACCGTGCCCCCAACAACCCGCTGGTCGACCGGATGATCACCCGGTTTCGCGGCCACGCGGGCGAATTGATCCCGAAGGGTGCGGTCGCCGCCCGGCGCGCGATCGCCATGCTGCGACGTGGCGGGCATCTAACCATGCTGGCAGACCAGAAAATGAACGACGGGATCCCGGTGGCATTTTTCGGACGGCCCGCGATGACCTCGTCGGCCCTCGCGTCTCTAGCGCTGCGCTTCGAGTGCGACGTATTTCCAGCGCGCGTGGAGCGGCTCAACGGCGCGCACTTCCGGCTGACCGTCTTCCCGCCGTTGCCCTTGCCTCGCAGCGGCGACCATCATGCCGATGTCGCCGCCCTGATGGCGCGGGTCAACGCGATCTTGGAGGATTGGGTCCGCGACCGCCCCGAGTAATGGTTCTGACTGCATCGGCGCTGGCCGGATTAGCAGCCGCTGCCGACCGCTACGGGGTAACTCTTCTCTCCTCCACCACGATAGTGTCGACAATAGCTTCCGGCTCGTACATCCAGCGCGTCAGCAGCCCGGCGATCACCGCGCCGATGATCGGCGCCAGCCAGAACATCCACAGCTGCAGGATATACTCACCGCCGGCGAAGAGTGCCGGACCGGTGCTGCGCGCCGGGTTGACCGAGGTGTTGGTGACCGGGATCGAGACCAGATGGATCAAGGTCAGGGCGAGCCCGATCGGAATGCCGGCAAAGCCCGTTGCCGCACCCTTCGACGTCGTGCCGATGATGACAAAAAGGAAGAAGAAAGTCAGCACCACCTCATCTATGAAGCAGCTGCCGAGGCCGTATTTGCCGGGGCTGAGATCGCCATAACCGTTGGCGGCAAAGCCGCCCATAACCCAGCCGGGCTTGCCCGACGCAATCAGCCACAATATGAAGGCGGCGACGATCGCGCCGATCACCTGGGCGACGATGTACGGAATGACGTGCTTGTTGGCGCAGCGCCCGGCGCTCCACAACCCGATCGTGACCGCCGGATTGAAGTGCCCTCCCGAAATATGGCCGACGGCATAGGCCATGGTCAGCACGGTCAAGCCGAACGCGAAGGCGACGCCTAAAAAGCCGATCCCGAGGCCTGGAAAGCCCGCGGCCAAGACGGCGGCACCGCAGCCGCCCAGCACCAGCCAGAGCGTACCAAAGAACTCGGCGAGGACGCGCCGCATCATGTCGTTGTCCATCCGTCTCCTCCCGGCGTTAACCTATTAGAACCTAGCAGTTGAGAATTCAGCGCTCAACGAGGAGGCCGGACTGGCTGCTTAAAACAAGCTGCCCTGTCCGGGAGGCACCGCGGGGCGCCGCGGTCGGCGTGGCGTGACGCCGGCCACGACCCCCACCCTGCCGTCGTAGAATTCGAGGTCGAGCGGCGCGCCAGGGTTTATCGCGGCGGCCTCGGTGACAACCTTGGCAGCGGCATTGCGCACCACGACATAGCCGCGCGCGAGCATGCTTTCGTGGCGCTCCGAATGGGTGGCGAGCCTCCCC
>DATNKF010000419.1:0-2994 GCA_035603555.1 Allostellaceae bacterium | reverse complement strand
CTGGCGAACTCGACAAGCATGCCGTCGCCGGTGGTTTTAACGACACGGCCGCAGTGCTCGGCGATCGTTGGATCGATGAGTTCGCGGCGTAAGGCGCGCAGCCGCGCCACCGTGCCTTCCTCGTCCAACCCGACCAGGCGGCTGTAGCCGGCGATGTCGGCCACCAGGATCGCGGCCAGCTTGCGTTCGACGGGCTGCTCGGACATTCGGCGCGGCCTCCCTCGATGTCGAGTATAGCCTATCGAGAGCGGCGCTAGGCAAACCGCTCTTGGCCAGCGACGATCGACTATGGCGTCCGGGAACGTAGGTTTATGCTGCTGACCCCAATTTGCCAGCGATGATGGTGACCGCCTATGGCGATGACGAGCGACGGCGCCTGGTGAGCGAATACGGTGCGATCGAGTTCATGACCAAGCCGGTCGACTTCGATCGTCCAGAGCAGCAGCCGTAAACTAAGCCCTGCGGACTGAACCATCTCAAATGGCCGGTTAGGGGCAGGAAGAGCCGTTCCGAATGCGAAGCTGAGTTACCGAGAAGGATCGAGAGCTGTCCCTCAGCGCGCGAGCCCGCCGCCGGACCCATAGGCTGCGGCCGGCCGCTCCTTTCCAAAAGTCTTCAATTCTGCATCGTTGGCGGCGGGCGAAGACGCTCGCGGTCGTCGTGGGGGCGGCGAGCAAGCGGCACCCATGTTTGAAGAAGCGAATCCTGACATAACGGTGTCAGGCGCGACCCGGTAAAAGGGCCGATATGCTCCCAACCGAGCGGGGCGACGTGAGCCAGGAGATCGGCGGGAACCGTCGTGCCCTGAGCGCGCAATTGCCGGACGGCCCGGGCGAGATAGACCGTGTTCCATTGACGATGGCAGCCGTGATGCGGTTCAGGCCCGCCACCATGTGGGTTGCGGTTTTGATTTTCGCCTTGGCGCTGTCCGTTCTCTCTTCGCCGCGACCCGACGCGCCGCCGCCAGCGCTACTCGCGCCCACGCGACAAGCTCATCGGGTTCGTCGAACAACCGCTCCGGCGCGTGCCAAAAGGACAGGTCTATGGTGCAGCCCTTCTTCTCGTAGTTGAGGGGCGGAAAGGATGCGGCTTCCTTGAAGACCGCCCGATTGTGGTCATCAACCCGGAGGTAGAGCATGTTGTCCGTCACCATCCCGAACATCAGCCCGTCGCAGAACACGCCGGTCTTGCCAAACATGCGCCGCATTGTGACACGGCCGAGCGGAGCGAGCTGCTCGCGCAGGAACTCGGCAAAGCTGTTGCTGGCAACCATCCTCCGTCCTCCGTCCTGGCCCGGCGGTCTTGACTCCCGCAGGATAGTGCGGGCGCGCCCCACGCGGGGATCTGGATCATGTGATCCGGGACCGAGAACCGGACAAAAGCCGTGATTCTCCGCCCATCGCGTCTTCGCCTTCACCGCCTCGAATGCCTCGGCCGGATTGGGACCGTCAAGCCAGGACGAGTTGTGTTGTGAATGCCGAACCGCACTACTGACCTCTCATGCCGTTCCCGGTTTCCTCGGGCACGCCGATGCCGAAAGTTTCCAGAAACCCGTGCTTTCCCGACGCGGTGACGATCACGGCGCTGCTGTGCTTCACCCTCTCCGTCCAGCCGAGGTCGAAGCACCGTTTGGTAAGCGCGGCTCCGACCGCGCCCGCGATGTGTGGCCGCCGTTCGGTCCAATCGAGGCACGGTCGGCAGAAATCGCGACCGGTCGAATTCAGCGCGGAAAGGTCTATTCCGAACTCGGCGAGAAATCGGGCGCCCGCCTGCGTGATTTCAGCGGCTTCTTCGCCGAGCACAATGTACTCGTGCGCGGTGAGGAAGTTGGTCAGGTCGACGCTGAGACGACCGGCAAGGTGGTCGTAGCAGATTCGGGCCGCGCAAAGCTCGCGTGCTTCACGCGACACAGGGCGGTATGGCGGTTTGTTTTCGAGCGCAACGGCGACGATGCCCTCGATCATCTCTACGACTTTCGGCGATGCGAGCCGAAAATACCGATGCCGTCCCTCTCGGACCACCCGCACCAAGCCTGCCTCGGTCAGCTTGGCGAGATGCGTGCTCGCCGTCTGAGGGGTGACCCGAGCCGCGTGGGCAAGCTCGCTGGCGGTCAGGGCACGGCCATCGAGAAGCGCCGAGAGCATCGTGGCTCTTGCAGGCTCCCCGACGAGCGCCGCTACTTCGGCAATGAGGTAGCCCGTAATCATTTGCCCTTTATAGCACCCGAACCGGTCGGAGGGGCCGATGAACACTTCGACAATGATCGAAGTGGCCTAACTTTGATTCGCCGGGAGTTGTTAGGCCCGACCATCAACAGCTTATGGCCCCCGCGGCGGCGATCTCGAGCGCGCGCTTGGCGCTTTCCTGTCCCTCTACCCGTGGCGGGCGCCATCCAGCGCTACGGCTGGGCGCCGAGCCAGTTCAGGTTTTCCTCGTCCTCGAGACGCTGCAGCCGCACGAAGAGTGCCCTCGCGGCGGCGTCGCCGAGCGCGCTTCGCGTCAGGCGCAGGAACTTGTCCTTCAGCTCGCCGGGTTCAAGCATCCCATTCTCGGCGCGGCGCTTTAAGCGGCGCCCGTCGGCGAGCTCGATCGTGACCGTGCTCGCCATCCCGCCATGCTCTCCGCCTGACTCCGGCACCAGCTTCACGCGGCGGCAGAGCGCGCGGATCTGCGGGTCGGCCAGTGCCGTCTCGTCCCAGGATCCAGGGTCGCGCGCCTCGCGGTGGAGCGCCAGCGCAATAGAGAACGGAATGCTGTATTGCGCCAGCATCAGATCGGCGGGCTCCAGAATGTTGTGGCGCTCGACCATGCGCTCCGTACCGGTGACTGTGATCGCTTCGACATCCGGGCCGCTGAAGCCGTGCTCGGCTTGCAGATCGCGCACCGCCCTGACCGCGGCATGCGCGGTGGCGTGGCAGGGATAGCGCTTCAGCACCGCGGACGAGACGACAAACTCCGTGCCGAGGCCGCGGGTCAGCTCGGCCTCGTCCCATT
>DATNKF010000418.1:0-2206 GCA_035603555.1 Allostellaceae bacterium | reverse complement strand
CTCATCTATTCGGCCGAGTACGGCGCGATGAATGAGCTACTCGCCTACCTCACCGAAAATTGCTGCGGCCGTGGCGCGTCCTGCGTGCCCGCCTGCAATCCCGCCGATGCCTTTGCGACAGGAGAGAGCGATGAAGCGCCTGCACGTGCACGTGTCTGTTGACAACCTGGCCCAGTCGACCCGGTTTTATTCGACGCTGTTCGGGGCCGAGCCGACCCTCGTCAAGGACGACTACGTGAAATGGATGCTGGAGGATCCCCGCGTCAATTTTGCGATCAGCACCCGCCCCGGCCGCACGGCCGGAATCTCGCATCTTGGCATCCAGGCCGAGGACGAAGCCGAGCTCGCCGAGGTCTATGACCGGCTGGCACGCGCCGAGCGCCCGATCGTCGAAGCCAAGGCGACGACCTGCTGCTACGCCCAATCCGACAAGCAATGGATCGCCGACCCGCAAGGGGTGCCGTGGGAAACCTTCCTCACCTATGGCGAAAGCACGGTCTATGGCGAAGGTTCGCTGGCCAAGCTGAAAGAGGTCAGCGAGGCAGCCTGCTGCGCGCCGACCTGCTGCGAACCCGAAGCAATCCTGCAGGCGGCGCCTCAGCCGGCAGCCGCAAGCGCCTGCTGCACACGTTAGCTGTCCTGATGACGAGTTGATGGAGACGGGAATGGAAGCCGCTCAGATCAAGGAGATGGTGCGCGCTCGCTATGGCGGCATTGCGGAGGCGGCAGGTGACGCGAGCTGCTGTGCCCCGGCCAGCTCCTGTTGCGGGGCCACGGCACCCGGTACGCCGGCGGACAAGTCTCGGCAGATGGGCTATTCGGACGCCGAGCTCGCCGCGGTGCCCGACGGTGCCAATCTCGGGCTTGGCTGCGGCAACCCACAGGCGATCGCAGCCCTGAAGCCTGGCGAGATCGTGGTCGATCTCGGTAGCGGTGCCGGCTTTGACTGCTTTCTTGCCGCAGCGCAGGTGGGCGCGAGCGGCCGCGTGATCGGAATCGACATGACCCATGAGATGCTGAAAAAGGCGCGCGAAAACGCCGCCAAAATCAGCGTCGCTAATGTCGAGTTCCGCCTCGGGGAGCTTGAACATCTGCCGGTCGCCGACAACAGCGCCGACGCCATTCTGTCCAACTGCGTGATCAACCTGGTGCCGGACAAGGCGCAGGTGTTCCGCGAGGCATTCCGCGTGCTGAAGCCGGGCGGCCGGCTCGCGATCTCTGATGTCGTCAACACCACGCCGCTATCGCTCGAGCTGCAAGCGGATCCAGCCCTCTTGTGTGGCTGCATCGCCGGGGCCGCTCCGGTCGAGCGGATCGAGACCTGGCTGGTGCAAGCCGGCTTTACCGATGTGCGGGTGACGCCAAAACCGGAGAGCCGTGAGCTGGTCGCAAGTTGGGCGCCGGGCCGCGGCATCGAGAACTTCGTCGCCTCCGCGACGATCGAAGCACGCAAGCCCGCCCGCGACGGGGCCAGTCGTGGATGAAAGACCTTACAACGTCCTCTTTCTCTGCACCGGCAACTCGGCCAGGAGCATCCTCGCCGAAGTGCTGATCGAGCATTGGGGCAAGGAACGGTTCAAAGGCTATAGCGCCGGCAGCTTTCCGAAAGGCACGGTTCATCCCGTAGCTCTCGACCTGCTCGAAAAGGTTCATCTGCCGATACGCGGGCTGCGCAGCAAAAGCTGGAATGAATTCGCCAGGCCCGGCGCGCCGGTCATGGATTTTGTCTTTACGGTCTGCGACCAGGCCGCCGGTGAAGCCTGCCCGGTCTGGCCTGGCAATCCGGTCACCGCTCATTGGGGCGTGCCGGACCCGGCTGCCGTGCAAGGCACGGACGCTGAACAGCGGAAAGCTTTCCGCGAGGCGTATGTCACCCTCGAAAACCGCATCAAGCTTCTTGTGGCGCTGCCGATCGAGAAGCTCGACCGCCTAGCGATCAAACGCAACGTCGACGAGATCGGCCGCCGCGGTGCGGCCCCGAGACTGGAGCTATCATGACATCGGTCACTGAAACCGGCCGGCGCCGCGTGGCGCCGGCGCTCGGCACCTTTGAACGTTATCTGACCCTATGGGTGGCACTTTGCATCATTGCCGGCATCGTCCTCGGCCGCCTGCTACCCGCGCCCTTCCAGGCGCTCGGCCGCATGACCGTAGCCGAGGTCAACATTCCGGTTGCGGTGCTGATCTGGCTGATGATCGTACCGAT
>DATNKF010000417.1:0-2660 GCA_035603555.1 Allostellaceae bacterium | reverse complement strand
ATTTGCCGCTCGTCTTGTCGCGATACCAATTGGGCGGGTAGTCGACCGCCCCGTATCGGAGCTTGCCGGTGCGTTTGATCTGATCCCAGGTCGATTCTGCGGCGGCGGGTAGCCCCGCGAGCACCACAGCAGCCGCGATTGCAGTGAAGATCGCCACTAGCGACAATTTGGCTCGCATTTACCTCTCCCGTCCGTGATCGGTTTCTTTCAAACCCCTGCCTTCCTAAGGAGCATCGTATCCCTCGCCATGAATGCTGCAAGATTCCTGCCGTAGACACTCTCGCCGGCGCAGAGGATCATCGCGACCGTAGCTGCGCAGATGACGTGAGAGGAGCGAGTGAGGATGGCCGATGCGGATCGCAACTGGGTCCATGGCGGCAACCCAGTGCTCCACAAGGTGGTGCGCGGCGCCACCGCTGAACGAGTGACGACGGCGAGGGCAAACGACCGCTCGACCGGATTACTCGACGCTTTCCTCACTGCCGGCGCCGAGCTGGTGCAAGACGGCGCCGACGGGATCACCACGAGCTGTGGGTTTCTGTCGATCTATCAACGCGAACTGGCGGCGCATTGTCGTGTCCCGGTCGCCGCATCGGCGCTGATGCAGATCCCGCTCGTCGAGCGGCTGTTGCCGCCGCGAAAAGGGTCGGCGTAGTCATTACTGTTCCTCCTCGATAGCATCGCGGTCCGGCCGGGTTTAGCCGTGACAGCGGCCTTACGACCGCCGCGAGGAGGAGGTGAAAGTATGAACAGCATGTAGACCCCAAAGGAGTCCCCTTACCTTGTCCCTTATGTTGACCGCACTCGCAGCAATGTTTCTGCAACAGACCTTCGCGTCGGTCGGCAAGGTGCTACCTGCGGTGGTGGCACCGCTGGTTATCGCCGAGCTCCACGCCGATCCGGCTTGGGTTGGTGTCTATTACGGCGTCTCCGCCGCCGCCTCACTGTTCGCCCAGATGGGCTGTGGCAGTTTCATTGTCCGCTACGGCGCGCTGCGCATGAGCCAGGTCTCACTGATGCTTCTGGGCGGCGGTATGGCGGTGGCGGTTGAGGGCTCGGTACCCGGGTTCGGCGCCTCGGCGATCATCGGCGGCGGTGGCGCGGCGGTCTCGACCCCGACCAGCTCGCAATTGCTTGGCCGGGTTTCGCCGCCCCGCCTGGCGCCGCTGGTGTTTTCGATCAAGCAGACCGCTGTACCTGCCGGCGTGCTGATCTGCGGCTTTCTGGGCCCGGCAATGGCCGGCGCTCTGGGATGGCGCGGCGCGATTCTGGCCACGGCGATGGCTTGCGTGGCGTGCGCGGCGATATTGCAGCCGTTGCGGGCACGATTCGACGATGATCGCGTACCCTCGCGGCGCTTTCGGCTGTCGGATTTTCGAACCACCGTTGCGTCGGTTTTGAAGGCCCGAGACCTTCGCCGTCTGTCTTTCGCCTGCTTCGCCTTCAATGGCGTCCAATCGGTGTTCACAGCCTATTTCGTCACCTACCTCGTAGCGCTCGGCTATGAGCTGGCCGCGGCGGGCTTCCTGTTCTCCGTTGTCGTCGCGGTTGCCGTGCCGTGCCGCATCCTATGGGGCTGGCTCGGCAGTTTTCACGTCAAGCCCCGTCTCGTGATGGCTGGCCTCGCTTTGGGCATGGCCGGCAGCGTCGTCGTGACCGGACTATTCACCCCGGCTTGGCCCATGGCTGCGATGGGGCTGGTGGTCGGCGTCCTGAGCGCCACAGCGATGTCGTGGCATGGCATTCTGCTGTCCGAGACCGCCCGTCTCGCGCCCGCGGGCAGGGCCGGCGCGGTGACCGGCGGCGTCCTATCGTTCGGTCAGATCGGCGCGTTTCTGGGCCCGTCTGCCTTCTCGCTGCTGCTCCACCTGACCGGCGGCTACGCAGCCGGTTGGGCCGTGTGCGCCATTCCGGCTTTGTGGGTGGGCATCAGTCTGTTGCGCCCGGCCGCCGGCAGAACGCGGCGAAGTCCTGTCAGCGAGGTCGGCAGCGGTTGACCGAACCACCGGCTGGCCGATAAAGGGCGCCTAGATCATATGGCGCACCGCACGGTCCTCGATCGGCCGCCCGCAATCACGAATTGAATCAATTGTTTCATGCCTCGCCATGTGCAGCGGATCTGCAGCAAAATCTCGCCTATGGGTTGAAGAGCCTCCCCGGTCCGGCGCCGTATATACCGGCTGCGGCGCCCGAGTGGTCGGGGCGGTCGGCCTCGACCAGCTGCAAACGCCGTTCGAAATCGCTGGTCTCGATCGCCCGGACAAAGGTGTCGACCACTGCCGCGATCGTCGCCGCCTCGCCCGGCGTGATCATGCCGCCCGGCAAGTGCGGAGGTGACCGCCTTCATCGCAGGCGCGATATCGGCCGCGCTCTCGATCGGCGGCAAGATGAACTTCACAGTACGTTCGCGGCACGGCGGCAGGATGCGTTCGATGCACAGGCGCAACGCGGTCGGGTCGCCGCCGAGCGCCAGCTCGACAGCCTTGCTGGTCAAGGCATCAGACTCGCCTGCGAGAAATGCCGCGGCGGCGATGGTCGTCTTGTTGCGGCACCCGACCCGGCGGCCGAGCGGGTTGCCCGACCGGCCCTTCTCGAACGGTCGGCCGCGCACCCGTCCCGGCGGTTTTGGTGAGAGCTCCTCAGTCACCGCCATCTCCTCA
>DATNKF010000416.1:0-2648 GCA_035603555.1 Allostellaceae bacterium | reverse complement strand
TGGAAACAGTTCGTCGGGAAGGCGAAGGAGAAGTGGGGCAAATTGACCGACGATGATTGGAAGGTCGCGGAGGGGAAGCGCGATCAGCTTGTCGGCAGGATTCAAGAGCGCTACGGAATTGTGCGCCAAGAAGCAGAACGGCAGGTAGCCGATTTCGAAAAAATGCACGAGAAGATCTGACGACCTTCAGTTTCCGCATCGCCGGCCACCGCGACGATTAGCGGCGTCGGCGGTGTGGGCTCCTGCTGCTATATGCTCGTCCGCGTCGCAGGATAAGAGTTTCAGGTAATGAAGACGGTCAGGAAGAGCCAGAGAATCCGAGCAAACAAACGCAAAGCCAAACTGAAGGCAAAGCACCGGCGCCAGCGAGCCCGAGCGAGCGCCTGAGGCGAATGTGTTCCCGCGTCACAGCAGCACGGCTGTGCAGGGAATTCTTCGGAGAATCAAGCGAGCAAAATCACCGCCCCCAATTTTCGTTTTGGCCGGGCTCGTCCCAGCCAGCCACGC
Organism: Allostellaceae bacterium; assembly: GCA_035603555.1. Lineage (GTDB taxonomy): Bacteria > Pseudomonadota > Alphaproteobacteria > ATCC43930 > CGMCC-115725 > AP-15. The sequence continues at coordinate 2,141 of DATNKF010000416.1, read as the reverse complement.
CTTGGGGCGGTCGAGATAAGACGTGGATGCGCGGATCAAGTCCGCGCAAGACGACTAAAAACCGTTCCCGCTAGTCCGAGAGCCCTGCCGTGTCACAGTGGGATCACCAGCAGGGTGTCGATCTTCTGGCTGTCGAGGACGACGAGGCGCTCGATGAAGCGATAGGGCTGGCTCGTCACGTCGATGCGGTCGAGATAGCGGCCGGCCGCAAATAGGCTCATCTCACCGTCATGCATGACCCGCACGGCGATAAAATTCGAGTGCGCCGATGCCACCGTCGCGTCAACCTGCTCGATCCGGATCGGGCCGACGATATGGCGGTAGCGGTGCGGCTCGAAGATGTTGGCGCGCCTGAGTGCCGTCACCCGATCGACCAGCATTCCACGCGAGGCGGCGTAAACGACGCCATGCGGCAAACCGGCCTCGTGGCTCGATCGGCTGGTGATGACATAACGGCACTGCTCGACAAAGAAATCGGGCCACTCTTCGAGCCGGTCCTCGTCGATGCAATCGACATAGGCGGCGATCAGCTCATTGACGCCGAGCCGTACGGCGAGATCGTCCATGCCGCGAAATTCGTCAGTTGCCGATCAGCGCGCGGTACTTCTTCCAGAAACCGCGGATGGCCGCCTCGCTGGAGCGGAACGGCTGAGAGGCGGCGTCGTAGCCGCCCATCATCACGACCCCGCTGTCGTCGTCGTTGAAGCGCAGGGCACGCTGGACAAAGCCGCCGACGCAACCATCCTCCATCGAGATGTACCCGGCGGCGCCGACCAGATTGCCCTGCCGCAGGCGCCGTTCGGTCATCGCCTCGTCGTCGTCATCGAAGCCCAGATGGATCCAGTCGAGCTCGGTCTTATCGAGGCCGCGCGGCCGGATCACGCGGACCGCGATCGTATTGCGGATCTGCTGCAGTATCATGCTCGGAAAGATCGTCAGGATCTGCACCGAGACGCTGTCCCCGTATTCGTCGACGGATTCGATGACCGAAGGATCCTCGAGACGGAGGTCGCTGTCCGAGCGCAGCCCCTCGCGATTGTAGTCGGCGTCCTCGGCGGCATAGTCGAGCTTGGCCTGGCTGAAATGATTGCCACCGCTGTCGTCGATGCAGATCCCGCCGGGCATGCTCAGCCGGTTGATGCGGAACGTTGTCAGAAACAGGTGCAGGATGCTGGCGTGGTAGGTGTCCTTGGTGTTTTCGGAATAGAGCTTCCAGTTGTTCGGCAACACTTGGGTGCTGCGGCCGAGGATGCGGGCCGGCCGGTTCAGTACGCGGCGGATCCCGCCGACGACTTGAGGCCCGAGATAGCTTTCCAGATCCGGCGCGTCATCGCGGAACGACCCGAAGACGAGGCCGGCGATCTCGGCCACCCTCAGCCGGGCGAGGTCGTGCTCGTCCTTGCGAAATTCCGCAGGCATGCCGCCCTGGCGCTTGACCCCGCGCTCGAACGCCACACCGGTGAGCTTGCCGGACAGGTCGTAGGTCCAGCCGTGATAGATGCACTTGATCTCTTTGACATTCCCCTGCCGCTCGAAGCACAGGAGGTTCCCGCGATGCGCGCAACGGTTGACGAAGGCGTTGACCTCGCCTGCCGCGTCGCGGGTGACGATCACCGCCGTCTCGCCGATTGTCGTAGCGACGTAGTCGCCCGGTTTGGCGATCTCGGATGCGAGACACAGGAAGCTCCAGGTGGGACCCTTGAAGATCCGCTCCTGCTCGAGCCGGTATTGCTCGGGATCGGTGTAGAGCCGGAAGGGGATCTCGCTGAGGCCGTTCGAAGGCCACGGAACGCCCCGCATCGCATCGGCGCCGAGCTCTGACATGTTGCTGCCTCCTCCAGGGCGGTAATAGCAGCCATGATAGCATCGACCGAACCGCCAGGGGAAATTCCCTTGCCGGGGCCACGCCGATCGTCGACCATCGGCCGCAGCCAAGCTTTCCGCCGGAGGACGCGGCATGGACGAACTCTATTTGCGCAGCGGCATCTTTCTCGCGCCGTTCCATAATCATGACGAAAACCCGACCTTGTCGATCGAGCGCGACCTCGAGCTGCTCGAGCATCTCGACCGGCTCAACTACCACGAGGCGTGGATCGGCGAGCATCACTCGGGCGGGTTCGAGCTGATCGCCTGCCCCGAGA
>DATNKF010000415.1:0-4084 GCA_035603555.1 Allostellaceae bacterium | reverse complement strand
CAGAATTACGCGCTCTACCCGCATATGAGCGTCTACGACAACATGGCCTTCGGCCTGAAGATGCGGAAGTTCGACCGCGCCGACATCGCCAAGCGAGTGCAGGACGCGGCCGAGATCCTCGGCATCCAGGAGCTGCTGAAGCGCAAGCCGCGGCAGCTGTCCGGCGGCCAGCGTCAACGCGTGGCACTCGGGCGGGCAATCGTGCGGCACCCGCAGGTGTTCCTCTTCGACGAGCCATTATCGAACCTCGACGCCAAATTGCGCGTGCAGATGCGCGTCGAGCTGAAAAAACTTCACGATCGGCTCGGCACCACCGCGATTTACGTAACCCACGACCAGGTCGAGGCGATGACCCTGGGCGACCGCGTCGTCGTCATGAAGGACGGCTTGGTGCAGCAGGTCGGCGAACCGCTCGAGCTCTACAACGAGCCCGCCAACCTTTTCGTTGCCGGGTTCCTCGGCTCTCCGGCAATGAACTTCGCGCCGGTTCAAATCAGCGAGACCAACGGCGCGCTGTGGGCCGGGAGTGAGGGCATGCGCATCAAGGTGCCGGCCGAGATTGCCGGCCGGCTCGGCCGCCATGTCCGCAGCGACGTCACGATGGGGATTCGTCCAGAGGATCTGCACGTGGCCTCCGCCGCCGACCCGGCCGAACTCGGCTTCGACGCCGTGATCGAGGTCATCGAGAAGCTCGGCTCGGAGATCCTTCTCGACGTAGCGATCGGTCCGCACACGATGGTGGCCTCGGTCGACCCCGGCATCCGCGTCAATGTTCACGACCGTGTGCGCCTGGCGCTAAACCCGGAACGGCTGCACTTTTTCGATGCGCGGTCCGAGGCGGTGATTTAACAAGGTGTTATGGCTGATCGACTTACCCTGGCGCATGCCCTCGAAGAAGGCGGTATCGCCCGCGACACAGCAGAGCATATCGCTACGCAAATCCCTGATCCAATCCACGAGAACGTCGCGACAAAGTCGGATCTGCAGGCCACTGAGACAGCTCTTCGCACCGAACTCAGGAGCGAAGCGGCCGCGCTCCGTGCCGAACTTGCACTCGTCGAGCACCGGCTGCTGACCAGGCTGGGCAGCATGGTCGTTGCAGCGACCGGAATTCTAATCGCGATCCACCACATCCATTAGGTTGCCCGGAGGAGAGACATGAAGCGCATCGATCGGCGCAGGCTGCTGCAGCTTTCCGGCGCCGGCGCGGTGGCGACCGGCACCGGCGGCATCGCCGCTATCCTCGCCTCCGGACGAGCACCCGCCTTTGCCCAGGGCACAACATTACACTGGGTTGCGCAGGCCAACTACGTGCCGGCATCCGATCAGCTGCTGCGGACGAAAATCCTCGAGCAGTGCCAGAAGGACCTCGGCATAAAATTCAACCTCGAGGGAGTCGATGGGCTGACCATTCAGGCGCGTGTCACCTCGGCGGTCCAATCCGGCACCGGCCCCGACATCATCCAAGCGATCAACAACTGGGCGCAACTTTATGCAAACAGCGTCGTGGATGTCAGCGATGTGGCGGAGGAGATCGGCAAGTCCCAGGGCGGCTTCTACGAAACAGCGCGGGCAATCGCCAATGACGGTGACAAATGGATCGCGATGCCTTGGATCATTGTCGGCCTGCAGATCGTCAACCGAAAATCCTGGTGGGCGGAAATCGGCTACGGCCCGGAGAAGTATCCGCAGAACTGGGAGGAGTACCGGGAGGCGGGGAAAAAGCTGAAGGCTAAGGGCCATCCCGTTGGTCAGACCCTCGGTCACGCCTTCGGCGACGCACCGGCCTTCTGGTATCCCTACCTGTGGTCGTGGGGCGGCAAGGAGGTCGAGGCCGACGGCAAGACTGTCGTGCTCAACAGCCCGGGCACTATCGAGTCGGTCAAATTTGCGGTCGCCTGGTGGAAGGACGCGTGTGACGACGGCGCCTTCGCTTGGGACGATTCCGGCAACAACCGCGCCTTCCTCGCCGGCACGATCAGTGCGACCAACAACGGCGCCTCGATCTATCTCGAAGCCAAGAAAAAGCCGGATAGCTATTTGACAGAAGCCGGTAAACCGCTCAGGGACGATTGCTTCCACGCGCCACTCCCGAAGGGCCCTGCCGGTCCTTTCAGCTGGCACGTGCCGTTCGCGAACATGGTCATGGGATATTCTAAAAACCAAAAGGCAGCCAAAGACTTCCTCCGATGGATTCACTCGGAGAAAATTTATGAACAGTGGTTCATCTCCCAGCAGGGCTTCTCCGTTGGACCCACCACGGTGTGGGAAGAGCACAAGCTATGGGGCGAGGATCCGATCATGGCGCCGTTCCGATCCGCGGCGCGTAGTGGCCGGTTTGCAGGCTACGCCGGGCCGGCCAATCGCAAGGCCGCCGAAGCCATCTCAAAGTACATTCTCGTCGACATGTATGCCAAGGCGGTACAGGGCATGCCGGCCGAGGACGCCGTCAAATGGGCGCATGGCGAGCTGGTCAAGATCTACACCTGACGCCCTCTCGATCGTAGCGCCGCCGGGCCAAGCCCCTCACGCGTCAGCGGGAGGGTGAGGGGCGCATGGCAATGAGGCGACCATTGGATCTGATTATTCGCAACGCCCGCATCGCCGATCGGCCAGCCGAGGAGCCGCTGGATATCGGTGTTGCCGGCGGCAAGATCGTCGCGATCGAGCGCGGTCTGGCGGCGGCGGGCGAAATCTATGACGCCGGCGGACGCCTCGCCTGTGGAGGTCTGGTCGAGACGCACATCCATCTCGACAAGTCGCGCCTTATTGACCGCTGTGCGCCCGAGGCCGGGCGCGAGATCAGCCCTATGAAACAGGTCGCGGCGATAAAGCCGAGCGTTACGGAAGAGGACGTGCGCGCGCGGGCCGAGCGTACCCTCGTTGAATGCATTCTCAACGGCACGACGCGTATGCGTACCCAGGTCGAAGTGGATCCCGCAATCGGCATGCGTGGGTTTGAGGGAGTGCAGTCGCTGATCGCCGACTACAAATGGGCGATCGAAATCGAGATCTGCATCTTTCCACAGGACGGGCTAACCAACTATCCGGGCACCGACGAGCTGTTGGTCGAGGGGCTCAGACGAGGCGCGCGGGTGATCGGCGGTGCCCCGCGCTACGACACCGACCGTGCGGGGCAGATCCGGCGGATCTTCGAACTCGCCCTCGAGTATGACGTCGACATCGACATTCATCTCGATGTCGGAAATACACCTGAGGCAATGGACATTCATTTTGTCTGTGAGCTGACCGAGGAATACCGGCGCGGCGGGCGGGTCGTGGTCGGGCATATGGCCAAGCTGTCGACGATGCCGCCCGGCGAGTTGGCAGTCTTGGCGCGCCGCCTCGCTGATATCGGCATCGCCGTCACTATTCTGCCGGCGACCGACCTCTACCTGATGGGGCGCGACCAGGACTACAATGTCCGACGCGGCGTCGCCGACGCCAATTTTCTCGTCGAGCACGGCGTCAATTGCTCGCTGTCGGCGAACAATGTGCTTAATCCGGCGACACCCTATGGCGATTGCTCATTGATCCGCATGGCCAATCTTCATGCCAACGTCCTGCAGATCGCCACGCCGCACGGGCTGCGCGAATGCTTCGCGATGTTGACCGAGCGCTCGGCCCGGCTCCTCAATCTGGCAGATTATGGGCTGGTGGTCGGCAACCCGGCCGATATCGTCGTGATCGATGCCGCGACCCCGGAGCAGGCGGTCGCCGAAATCCGCCAGCCTCTTGCCGCTTTTAAGCGCGGGCGGCAGACGGTTGTTCGCCACCCTCCGGAGCTGGTTCGACCGAGTTGAGCGTGAGAAAGCGTCCTGCCCTGGCGCTGTGCGCCGTCGTCGTGGCCGGCGGGCCGTCGCTCGCCGGAGCCCAGGCGCTGACCACCTGCGCCGTCGGCCAAATGGTGACCGATCGAGAGAATAAGACCGGCATGATTGTCGCAGCCGGCAACAATCTATGTCAGGTCGAATATCCCGACGGGCAGGTCTACGGGTGGATCTACTGGAACCTCCGACCTGCCGCGCCGGCGCAACCCGGATCGCCGGCAGTTGGTGCATCGCCTCCATCCACCGGCAGGTCC
>DATNKF010000414.1:0-4265 GCA_035603555.1 Allostellaceae bacterium | reverse complement strand
CGCCGCCGCGGCCGTCGCCGATGCGGTAGGTGCCGGCGAGGTGCCACGCCATCCGAATGAACAGCCCCCCATAGTGGCCGAAGTCGGCCGGCCACCAATCCTGCGAATCCGTCATCAAGGCATGCAGGTCCTTGATTACCGCATTCAGGTCGAGGCTCTTGAATTCCTGGGCGTAGTCGAACGCCTCGCCCATCGGATCGGACAGGGCGGAGTGCTGGTGGAGAACATGAAGGTCCAGCCGGTTCGGCCACCAGTCACGGTTGGTGTGTGCGCGGGTCCCGCCCGTGAACGGGCACTTGCTTTCACTTGCTGTGTTCTCTCCGATCGTGTTCCGGCTGTTCTGATTGTCGCCGACGGGGATGCCGGCGGCGGTCGTCAGGATGGTCTCACCGTCCATCGTTGATCTCCAAGATTTGACGCAGCTACTCGTGAGAGTATTAGAATTAGTCTAAGCTAGGATACGAAATCCGGTTGTCAATAACCGCGGCGGCGCGTGGTCCGACGCCCTTGCCAAGGAAATTTGACGCGGCGACTGTAGCGGGGTGGTCCTTGTCCCCGCCGCGCCCGAAGCCACTGCCCGCGCCGCCGCGCTCCTGCGTGCGGGCGGGCTCGTCGCCTTTCCGACCGAGACGGTCTACGGGCTCGGTGCGGATGCGACAAACGAGCGCGCCGTCGCCGCGATTTTCAGCGCCAAAGGCCGGCCGCGCTTCAACCCGCTGATCGTCCACGTGGCCGGCCTCGCCGGGGCGGAGGTGCTGGCCGCCTTCGACGATCGTGCCCGGCTGGCGGCGGCCCGGTTCTGGCCCGGTCCACTGACCCTCGTTCTGCGGCGCCGCAGCGGGAGCGGGCTATCTCTATTAGCGAGCGCCGGGCTCGACACGGTCGCCGTCCGCGCGCCCGGCCATCCGGTTGCCCAGGCCCTGCTGCGCGCGACCGGCCGGCCAATCGCCGCACCTTCGGCCAACCGCTCGGGCCGGGTGAGCCCGACCGAGGCAGCGCATGTCGCCGAGGAACTGGGCGACCGCGTTGCCCTGATCCTCGATGGCGGCCGCACCCCGGTGGGGCTCGAATCGACGGTTCTCGACCTCTCGGGCGAAGCCCCTGCCCTTTTGCGCTCCGGTGGCGTCACCTTCGAAGATTTGACGGAATTTCTCGGGCCGATTGCCGAGCCGGGCGCAGATCTCCCGAGATCGCCCGGGATGCTGCCGAGCCATTATGCGCCAAGCTTGCCGCTACGCCTCGAAGCCATCGCGGCATGCCCGGGCGAAGCCGTGCTCGCCTTCGGACCCGACGCCCCGCCGGGCTTCGCCGAGGTGCGGTGGCTGAGCCGCTCCGGCGACCTCGCTGAGGCGGCGGCAAATCTGTTCGCGATGCTGCGCCGCCTTGACCGGCCGCCGTTCACCGGCATCGCGGTAATGCCGATCCCCGAGCGCGGGCTAGGCCGCGCGATCAACGATCGCCTGCGCCGCGCCGCCGCACCCCGGAAAGGTTAATTCCAGAAGGAGTGGTTGATGGAGATCGCGGCGACGCTCGAACGGATCAAGGCGGTGGTCGGCCCGCGCGGCTGGATCGCCGACCCGCGCGAGGTGGAACCCTATCTCGTCGAGGCGCGCGGTCTCTATCGCGGCGCCACTGGGCTCGTCGTCCGCCCGGCCTCGACCGCGGAGGTGGCGGCGGTAGTGCGGATCTGCGCAGAGGCGAAGCTGCCGATCGTGCCGCAAGGCGGCAATACCGGCCTGGTCGGCGGCGGGGTGCCGCCGGAGGATGGCCACAACGTTGTCTTGGCACTCGGCCGCATGAACCGCATCCGGGCGATCGACCCGGTCAATTTCACGATGACGGTCGAGGCCGGCTGCATCCTGGCAAACCTGCAGCAGGCCGCAGCTGAAGCCGACCGGCTTTTCCCGCTGAGCCTCGGGGCCGAGGGGAGCTGCCAGATCGGCGGCAACCTGTCGACCAATGCCGGCGGGATTGCGGTGTTGCGCTACGGCAATACCCGCGAGCTGACCCTGGGCCTCGAGGTCGTGCTGCCGGACGGGCGCGTCTGGGACGGATTGCGCGGGTTGCGCAAGGACAATACCGGCTACGATTTGAAGCAGCTCTTCGTCGGCGGCGAGGGCACCCTCGGCATCATCACCGCCGCGACCCTCAAACTCTTTCCCAAGCTTCGCGAAGTCGAGATCGCGTTCCTCGGCCTACGGCGGATCGAGGACGTGATGGGACTGTTCGCTCGCGCCCGTGCCGTCACCGCCGACCAGCTGACGGCATTCGAGCTGGTCCCGCGCGCCGGGCTCGATCTGGCGTTGACCCATATCCCCGGGACGATCGATCACCTGGCTGATTGTCACCCGTGGTACGTGCTCCTCGAAACGTCGTCGAGCCAGACCGGGAGCGGCATCCGCGCGCTGCTCGACAGGTTGCTCGAAACCGCCTTGGAAGAAGGCCTCGTCGCCGACGGCGTCATCGCCGAGAGCGGCGCACAGGGCAAGGAATTGTGGCGGATCCGCGAAGCGATCGTCGAGGCTCAGCTCTACTCAGGCTCGATCAAGCACGACGTTGCCGTGCCGGTGAGCCGCGTCGCCGAATTCGTCACCCGCGCCAGTGCCGCGGTCTGCGACCGGCTGCCCGGGATCCGGCCGATCGCCTTCGGCCATGTCGGGGACGGCAACATTCACTTCAACCTGACCCAGCCGGATGGCATGGGCAAGGCGGCCTATCTCGGCCGCTGGCAGGAGTTCAACGACATCGTGCACGGGGTGGTGCGCGAGCTGGGGGGCTCGATCAGCGCCGAGCACGGCGTCGGGACGATGAAGCGCGACGAAATCACCCACTACAAACCGCCAATCGAGATCGAGCTGATGCGCCGGATCAAGCATGTGCTCGACCCCGCCAACATCATGAACCCGGGTAAGGTCGTCGACGCGTCGCCGTAATCGGCGAGCCGCGGTCACGCCGCAGCGAGCATCGCGTCGGCGATCTTCTCGGCGGTCATCAAGGTCGGAAAGTTGGTGTTGGCGCAGGGCACCACCGGAAAGAGTGACGCGTCGACGACGCGCAGACCGGCCACACCCCGCACCCGGCCCTGGGGGTCGGTGACCGCCATCGGGTCGTCCTCGGCGCCCATGCGGCAGGTGCAGGTGGCGTGCCACACGCCGATCGTGGCCTTGCGGATGAAGTCCTCGAGTGCCTCGTCGTCGCGCATCAATTGGTCGAAGCGATAGCCCTCGACAATGACCTTTTCGATCATCATCCGCCGCAGCCAGGCCGGCCCATCGAGCAATCTGGCGATGATATCGGTGATCATCTTGTTCTTGGGGTTGACGACACCGACCTTGCGGACGCGCTCGGTATAGCTCGCCGGGAACGGATCGCTCGTCGCGGCACCCAGGGCCGCGCTCAGCTGCATCGCACCGAGGCGCCGAAAGGCGTCCATCAGCCGCTCGAGGTCGCGCCGGTCAGATAAGAGGTTGAACTCGACAATCGGCTCGGCCCGCCAATCGCGCGAGGCGAGCCGGACCTGGCCGGTCTCCGAAAAGGTCTTGTAGACGGCCGCCAGCATTGACCCGATCTGCTCGCCGACCGCATGCCAGGCCGATTTGCTGACGCCGGCGACAAACATATCGCCCGGAGGGGCATCGCCGATTCCCGAGGAGTAGCGCAAAGCGAGCAGGATATGGCGGCGCGTCAGCTCGCCCAACCGGCACTCGGGCTTGATGAAGGACGAGACCGAGATCGACGGGTGGTCCATGAGCCGCTGGCCGACCCCCGGCACGTGCGCCACCACTTCGATCCCGACATCGCGCAGATGGCCGGCCGGCCCAACCCCGGCGCGCAAGAGATGCGCCGGCGAGTGGATCGCCCCTGACGAGACGATGACTTCGCCGCCGCGAAACTCGGTCTCCTTACCGTCGACCAGCGCCTTGACCCCAACGCAGCGCGTCCCCTCGAACAGCAGCCCCTGGACTTGGGTCAGGGCCGAGATCGTCAGATTGTCGCGCAGCCGCGTTCCGGGATCGAGATAACCGATCGCCGCCGAGACCCGGCGGTCATAGAGATTGGAGATCGTGATCGGAAAATAGCCGTCCTTGAACTCGCCGTTCTGGTCCTGGACATATTCGAACCCCGCCTCCTCGAAGGCCTTGGCGACCGCTTTGGCGTGCCCGTTCCACAAATCGGGGAAGATGCGGCGGACCGGGATGCGGCCGTCCTTACCGTGCCACGGCCCGTCGAAATCCATGTCGCGTTCGACTTTCTTGAAATAGGGC
>DATNKF010000413.1:0-2887 GCA_035603555.1 Allostellaceae bacterium | reverse complement strand
GCCTGGTTGGTGTCGCCGCCGAAGCTGATGGTCAGCTCGCCCGAGCCGCGGTTGACGATCACCCGACCCTCTTCATCGCCCAGCATATCGGCAAGCTGGTCGCGGAATCGCCGGTGCCGTATGCCGAAATAATCCTCAAAGGCAAGCGGCCGTGCCCAGGCCGGCACTTCGCCGAGCGCATCGCCGAGGATTTCGCGTAAGATTGCGGCCGAAACCGCCAACAGATCCGGAAACGCTTCTGCCTCGGCATCGATCTCGGCGCGCATCCTGCGCACTTCGGGGATCAGGCGCTGCAGATAAGCGCGGTAAAGGGCGGTGCCAATCTCGCGCTGTGCGCGCCGCGCGATACGCGCTGTGACCGAGCGGTTCTCGGGGATCGCGGCGTCGATGTGGCAAGTCACCATGCGCTTGGTCAAATCCGGCGGGATCGTGCTGACGTCGCGGTTCGTGGTCAGCACCACGGGCGCATAGAGAGCAGCGGTTTCCTGGTCGGTGCGCACCAGATCGGGTACGTGGCTGGTGAACTTGTCGCGCGTCACATCGTCGATCAGCAGCGGGATCGCGCCGAGCCGGTCGCGCAGCCCCAATGCCCGGTTGGCGGTGAATTGGCCGCTGCGGATCATTTTCTCGAAGCCGAACATCGAGCGCGCCGCGACCCGGGTGAATACGGTCTTGCCACCGCTCGAGCGTCCGAACAACACGGCGTAAACGGGATAAACCCACGGATCGATGCCGACCGGCACGGCAGCTTGCCGCAAATAGGGTGCCGTCGGCGCGGCGTAGAGCCACGCGAGGAAGGCCCAATAGACCTCGACCGCACCACTGGCGTTGCCAAAAAATGACAGGAAACTCGACAGGTATTGACTGAGGATGCGCGCGTCATGCGCGACTTCCGCTACGGGGACGGCCTCGTCGATCCGCAGCCAAGGCACGCCCTCCAACGCGACCATCCCGGTCGAGAAGTCGATCTCCGCGCGCGGAATTCGGTCTTCCGACGCTTCGGCGAGCGGCCGGGCCCGCCAGCTGCGCAGCACGCGCAACGCCGTTGCGGCATTGACGACGGAGCGACCGCTCTTGTCCTTGGGGAGTGCCAGCTCCTTCAGCTCGGTGCCGAGCACCGATGCAGTGCGGAGCGCCTCGGCGGCAAACCCGGTAGGCTGCGGCCGGGCAGGCGGGTCGACCAGCGCGACGCCAGCGTTGAGCACCCGCACGATCGGCACCTCTTCGAGCGCGAGTGGTGCAGTGCGCGCGGCTTCACCTCCGTCGGCCTGCACGGTTACAAGCGCGTCAGGCTCGATCGCGACGCTGTCGCGCCAATCGCGTTGGTAATGGCCGTCGAACAACGCCCAGGCCGGCTCGCCGTCGAAGGTGACGTAGATCTCCTGCTGTCGGCCCTCGAATGCGGCGAGGCTCAGATTGGCCGAGCCAGTGACGACCCGCCAGCCGGCGGGACCGGACAGCAGGTACAATTTCTCGTGACTTGGTCGGCCGCGCAGCAGCCGAAATCGCAGCGATCCCGCGACGACGCGTGTAAGCAGCGTGCGGCCGCCGCGCCCCAGCAGCCGCGCCAGCGCCTCGGTCAGCGCCTTGTGATCGGCGAGCGCATCGGCGAACCCATAGGCGGAAACCGTCTGGCTCGCCTGAGCAAGCGCCAGATGCTCCTTCGAAAGGATGCTCTCGGAGCCGAACACGATCTCGGCGTCGTCGAGGCGATCCGCCAGCCGCACTAGGAATTCGATGCTGCTCGAGAAGGTGATCGCCCTCAGCCTGGTAAAGCCGGCGAACAGCTCCTCCCACGTAGCGTCCTCGCGGCCGATCAGCTCGGCGCGAAACACCGTCAAGGGCTTGGCTGCGGGGCGCAGGCTGGCATCGGCAAACAGGTCGGCGGGCATTTTCTACTCAGAATCCGGTTGCTGGCACGTCCGCCGCGGATTGATGAACAGGCCGCGGCCCGTCAAAGCCTTCCCTCAGCAAGCGGATGCTTGCGCAGAAAGTTGAAATCGCAGCCGCGATCGGCTTGCAGGATCTCGCGCCGGTAGAGCTGGGCATAGCCGCGCTCGGGGATCGGCGGCGCGGCGGCCGGGCGGCGCGCCAGCTCCTCCGGCCCGACCAGCAGATCGAGGCGGCGCTGCGCCACCGAGAGCCGGATGCGGTCGCCGTCGCGCACCTGGGCGAGCGGGCCGCCGCTCGCCGCGTCCGGGGTCACGTGGAGCACGATCGAGCCATAAGCGGTGCCGCTCATCCGCGCGTCCGAGATGCGCACCATGTCCTTGACCCCGGCCTTCGCCAATTTGCCCGGGATCGGCAGATAGCCGGCTTCGGGCATGCCCGATGCGCTCAGCGGGCCGGCATTCTGCAACACCAGAAAATCGTCCGGAGTGACGTCAAGATCGGCGTCGTCGATCCGTGCCGAGAGATCCTCGAGCGACGTGAATACGACAGCGCGCCCTTCCCTTTCGAACAGCCCGGGGTCGGCGGCCGACCGTTTGAAGATCGCCCCCTTCGGGGCGAGCGACCCGAAGAGCGCGACGAGCCCCCCATTCGGTTGCAGGGGATCCGCCAGAGGCTTGACCACCGCGCGGTCGACTGGCCCCGCTTCCGCAGTAAGACGCTGGCCGAGCGTCTCGCCGGCGACGGTCATGCAGTCGAGATGCAGGAGCGGCTTCAGCTCGCGCAATACGGCACCGATCCCGCCGGCGGCGAACAGATCCTCCATGTAATGCGGGCCGGTCGGCTTCAAATCGACGAGGACAGGGGTTGAGTCGCTAATCTCGTTCAGCCGGTCGAGATCGAGATCCACCCCGGCGCGCCCGGCGATCGCCGTCAGATGCAATACCGCATTGGTCGAACCGCCGATCGCCATCAGCACGCGCAAGGCGTTCTCGAC
>DATNKF010000412.1:0-3565 GCA_035603555.1 Allostellaceae bacterium | reverse complement strand
TCCTTACCGGACGGGCAGCCTGCGGCTCGATGGCCGTCACACGATGTACTGGGAGCAGTCGGGGAACCCGCGGGGCGCGCCGGTGCTGTTCCTGCATGGCGGTCCTGGCGCCGGTGCCACCGCGGTGCACCGCCGGTTCTTCGATCCGGGGTACTGGCGCATCGTGATCTTCGATCAGCGCGGGGCCGGGCGGTCGACACCGCTCGGCGAGGTCACGGACAACACGCCCTCACATCTTGTCACCGACATCGAGCACCTGCGCACCACGCTCGGCATCGAAAGATGGCTCGTGTTCGGCGGTTCCTGGGGCTCGACATTGGCGCTCGATTATGCCGCCACCTATCCCTCCCACTGCGCTGGGCTCATTCTGCGTGGAATTTTTCTCTGCCGGAGGGAGGAGATCGAATGGTTTCTCTACGGCGTGCGCAAGGTTTTCCCCGAAGCTTGGCGCGCCTTCTCCGAATTCCTTCCCGAGTGCGAACGCCACGACATCCTCGCCGCCTACTATCGTCGACTGCTCGACCCCAACCCCGGTGTCCATCTGCCGGCAGCACGTGCTTGGAGCACCTATGAAGGAGCCTGCTCGACGTTGCTGCCGAACCCGGAGACCGTGGCGGCGTTCGGTGAGGACAGGCTCGCGCTCGGCTTGGCGCGAATCGAAGCCCACTTCTTCAGCCATCATCTGTTTTCCGGCGAGCGCGATTTGATCGCTCGGACCAGGCATCTTCGCCGGCTACCCGCGGTCATCGTGCAGGGCCGCTACGACATGGTGTGCCCCATTCGCAGCGCCGACGAGCTCGCCCGCGCCTGGCCCGAGGCGGAATACGTGATCGTTCCCAATGCCGGCCATTCGGCGATGGAGCCCGGCATCCGCGAGCAGCTGGTGCTGGCGACCGAGCGCATGAAGCGGGTCTGAGGCTGCTCCGAGGGTTTCTCTTGCGCAGGACCGTGCGCCTTTTAGGATGCGTTCGGCACGCGCATCCGTTGCGCCCGATGGGGAGAGGAATGTGAGTATGTCGCGGTCCGCGCAGCGGGCAGGAACCGGCTTCTTGGTTGCGCTAGTTTTTGCGGCCGCACAGCCCGCTGTTGCGCAGGTCACGTTCGGCTCGCCGGCCGACCCGCCGCGTATCGCCATCGGCGGCGGCGCATTCGACGTGGTGCCCAACAGCGGCAGGGCCGGCAGCGGTGCGACTGGAATGGCGTTGGGCGAGTACCGCTTTGGCGATGTGCTGTGGATTGTGGCGCCGTTCGTCGGCGTCCTCGGCACGGGGAAAGGCGCCTTCTACGGCTATGGCGGTTTCGGCTTTGACGTCAACTTCGCCCAAAGATTTGTTGTGACGCCGAGTACCGCGGTCGGATACTTCACGCGCGGCAGCGGCATCGATCTCGGCGCGCATACCGAATTCCGCAGCGGCGCGGAGTTCGCCTACCGGTTTGAAAGCCTGGGCCGCGTCGGGGTCGGTCTCTATCACATATCGAATGCCGGGATCGGCAAACATAATCCCGGCGCGGAATTCGCGACCTTCGTTCTGACGATGCCGTTTCCCTGATCGGGACCCCGACGGGGCGCGGCCCGCCGGCGATTGCGATCCGGGGTACGCTCGCTGTTGGCGATCCGGATGCCCTTCACCCTGACCGCGCCGACGCTCTCGCCGATAACCCGCGCGGCCTTGTGGATTTTGCTCAGCGGGATCTGCGCGGTGATGATGAACGTGCTGATCCGCATCGCGGCGCAGGAGATGCACCCGTTCGAGGTCGCCTTTTTTCGCTGCCTGTTCGGGCTCCTCTTCGTGCTCCCGTGGATCGGCAAGGGCGGGGCAGCTCAGCTGCGTCCCCGCAGAATGGGCTTCTACCTGCTGCGGGCGGCGATCGGCCTGATATCGATGGCGACCTGGTTCTACGGGATCACCGTGGTGCCGCTGGCGACGGCGACCGCCGTCGCCTTTACCGGCCCGCTCTTTGCGACCCTGGCAGCCGTCCTCGTCCTTCACGAGGTCGTCCGCTTCCGCCGCTGGAGCGCGGTAGTGCTCGGCTTTGTCGGGGTGCTGGTGATCATGCGGCCGGGCAACGAGCGGCTCGATGCGAACCTGCTGATCCTGTTGCTGTCGGCCGCAACCGGGGCGATGAACAACATCACAGTCAAATTTCTGGCGCGCACCGAGCGGCCGAGCACGATCGTGGCCTTCTTCATGATTTATCTGACGCCGCTGTCATTGATCCCGGCCTTGTTCGTCTGGCGCACGCCGGATCTATCCACTTTTGGTGCCCTGGTCGGCCTCGGCTGCCTCGGAACGATCGCCCACATCTCGGTCGCCCGGGCATACGCCGCGGCCGACGCGAGCGCCTGCGCGCCATTCGAATTTGCCCGCCTGCCTTTTGCCGCGCTGATCGGCTTTCTGTGGTTCGGCGAGGTCACCGATTTATGGACCTGGGTGGGCGCCGCGATCATCGCCGGCTCGGCGATCTACGTCGCTCATCGCGAGGCGCAGCTGTCGCGCCTTAACCGCGCCGCCCTCGCTGCGCGCCCTATCGCTCCGCATCCCGAGGATGCTGTTACGTCGGTGCCGGCAGACAGCCGCTGCGCGGGTGAACCGGCTCGCGCCCATCGACTTGACTAACCGGGAGGAGGAAAGCCATGCAGGTTGAGGGTCAGGCCGCGATCGTCAGCGGTGGCGGGTCCGGACTGGGTCGAGCGACCGCTCAAATGCTCACGGCGGCAGGGGTCAAGGTCGCGATCCTCGACATCAACGAGGCGGCTGCAGCCGAGACGGCCCGAGAAACGGGCGGGCTGGCGATCGGCGCCGATGTCGCCGACGCCAAATCGGTGGAAGCTGCCTTCGCAACGGCACGCGAGCGGCACGGGCCGGCGCGCATCGCCGTCAACTGCGCCGGTATCGGGACCGCGGGGCGCATCGTCGGGCGCGAAGGCCCGCTGCCGCTCGATGTGTTCCGGCGGGTGATCGAGGTCAACCTCATTGGCAGCTTCAATGTCATGCGGCTTGCCGCCGCCGAGATGAGCGCGCTCGACCCGCTGGCCGACGGCGAACGCGGCATCATCGTCTCGACCGCCTCGGTCGCCGCGTATGAAGGGCAAATCGGGCAGGGGGCCTATAGCGCGTCCAAGGGTGGCATCGTCGCTCTCACCTTGCCGGCGGCGCGCGAGCTTGCACGCTATGGTATTCGCGTAGTGGCGATCGCCCCCGGCATCTTCTCGACACCGATGTTGCAGGGCCTACCGCAGAATGTCCGCGACAGCTTGGCGGCCAGCATTCCGTTCCCGAACCGACTCGGCCGGCCCGAGGAATATGCCGCCTTGGTGCTTCACCTATGTCGCAACACGATGATTAACGGCGAGGTGATCCGCCTCGACGGAGCGCTGCGCATGGCACCGCGCTGAGGCTTGTCGCGGTCACGGCAGAGACGGCCGCCGGTCCCGTTCGGGTGCGATCTCGTCGATCGCGTGCGCAAGACGAATGTCGAGTTCGCTGAGCCCGCCCGCGTCGTGCGTCGAGAGGACGACCTCCACCCGGTTGTAGACGTTGAAGAGCTCGGGATGGTGGTCCAT
>DATNKF010000411.1:0-3969 GCA_035603555.1 Allostellaceae bacterium | reverse complement strand
CGTCGCAGCTCGGTCTTCAACACCTTGCCGTAATTGTTTTTCGGCAACGCGTCGACAAAGCGGTAGTGGCGCGGGCGCTTGAAGCGGGCGATGTGCTCGAGGCAGAGCCGGTCGAGCGCCTCGGTCGCGATCTCGGCCCCGGGACGCGCCACGACAAAGGCCACGACCTCCTCGCCCCATTGGCGATGCGGGCGCCCCACCACCGAAACCTCGACGAGGTCGGGATGGCGCAGCAACACCTCCTCGATCTCGCGCGGATAGATGTTGCTGCCGCCGCTGATGATCATGTCCTTCGAGCGGTCGCGCAGGGTCAGAAAGCCGGCTTCGTCAAAGCTGCCGAGATCGCCGGTATGCAGCCAGCCGCCGCGCAGTGTCTCGGCCGTCGCTTCCGGGTTCTGCCAATAGCCTTCCATCACGCAATCGCTCTTCGTGACGATCTCACCGACCTCGCCGGCCGGCAGCTCGCGGTCGCGATCGTCGACGACCTTGACGAGGACCCCGGTGCGCGACACGCCGCACGACCCGAGCCGCTCGCGCCAATGCGGATGGTCCGCGTCGGCGTGCATGCGTTGGTCGAGCCCAGCGATCGTCATCGGCGACTCACCCTGACCATAGAGCTGGTAGAGGCGCGGGCCGAAGAGACCCAGGGCACGCTCGAGGTCGGCGACGTACATCGGCCCGCCGCCGTAAAAGATCGTGCGCAGATTGGTGAGATCGGCGGCGGTGACCGCCGGGGCGTGGACCAGCCGCGTCAGCATCGTCGGGGCCGCGAACATCGAGACCCTGGCGTGGCGGTGCAACGCGTCGACGATCGCGTCGACGTCGAAATGGGGAAGCACCACCTGATGCCCGCCACGCAGCAGATGCGGCAAGGCATAAAGTCCGGCGCCGTGTGACAGCGGACCGGCATGGAGGCAGGTGTCACGCTCGTCGAGCGCGTCGATGTCGGCGTAATAGCAATGGCTCATAAAGAGCAGGTTGCGGTGCGTCAGCACCGCCCCCTTCGGCTTGCCTGTCGTCCCGCTCGTATAGAAGAGCCACGCCCGATCGGTCGGTGAGCCCTCGGCGGGCCGCAGTGGCGTGCCGCGATCGAGGAGAGCGGCGTAGCCATCGCTCGATGTCGAGATGATCGTCGATAATGTCTCCACCGCTTCCTCGAGCGGGGCTAGTCCTGCGGCGAGCCCAGGAGTGGCGACGAGCAAGCGGGCGCGCGAATCCCGCGCGATGTGCGCGACCTCGGCGGGATGCAGGCGCGCGTTGACGGGCACCGCGCAGAGCCCGGCGGCCCAACAGGCAAACAACATCTCTAGGAACTCGGCGCAGTTCTCCATGCACAGCATGACGCGTTCGCCGGGTTCGAGGCCGTAGGCGCGGAGCCCCCCCGCCAGGCATGATATCCGGCTGACGAACTCGCCGTAGCTCCAGGCATGGACGCCGTCACTGACCGCCGGATGCTGTGGCTGCCGGCCGGCTACCTCGAACAACAATGCCGCGATGTTCACCGTGCTCCTCCCGCGCGGCGCTTCAATGACCCGATCAGCGGCAGACCATGTTCACATTGGCCGCCCGCGTCATCCTCCACTCGGTGCCGCCTCTCGGATCGCTCCGCCCCAAGAGGCGTCCCTGGTCG
The DNA here is from genome assembly GCA_035603555.1 of Allostellaceae bacterium. GTDB lineage: Bacteria > Pseudomonadota > Alphaproteobacteria > ATCC43930 > CGMCC-115725 > AP-15. Next base: position 2,339 of record DATNKF010000411.1, on the reverse strand, counting down.
TAAGTCAATTGGACCTTTCCGCCGGTGGGATCAACGAACCGGACCGTGCCTCCGGTTACCGTCAGCCCGCTCACTTCTCCCAAGTAGTCAAGCCCCATCGCGTCGCCGCTCTGTCCAGGCTGGGTGATCGCATAAGCCGTTTGGTCGTACGCCGACTTGCCGAGCCGCCGCCAAAAATGGGCGCTGAGTATATCCCCCTGGACCACGAAGCGAAGCTGCAAGGCGCCCTGACTACCCGGGCGCCTTCTGCCGGAATTGAACACCCCGTAACAGGTCTTGCCGGAGAGTAAGGCTGGGTCCAACCCGGTTACATTGCGCAGAACCGGATCGGCGGATGCGGTCATCGCAGCGGTCATCGCGGCGAGAGCAAGGGTCGGTGCCCGAAGGGCTCGCAAAAGCGAAGTCCGCTCGCCTCAAGCTCTGGCCGGCCGGGCGCCGACGACTGCCAAATTCACGCGACCCCGTGCTCTTTGAACCACGCCAGCATCTTCGTCCAGCCCTCCTTGGCTTGCTCCGCCCGATAACTCGGCCGGTAGTCCGCGTTGAACCCGTGCGGCGTATCCGGGTAGACGACGATCTCGCAGGTCTTGTTGGCCGCCTTGCACGCCGCTCGCATCCGCTCGACCGACTCGACCGGAATGCCGGTATCGGCGGCGCCGTAGAGGCCGAGCACCGGTGCTTTAAGATCGGCGGCGAGGTCGATCGGGTATTTCGGCTGCAATTCGGTGCGCGGCCGGTCGATCGACCCGTACCAGGCGACCGCCGCCTTGAGCTGCGGGTTGTGCGCCGCATAGAGCCAGACGATCCGCCCGCCCCAGCAGAACCCGGTGACGGCGAGGCGCGCGGTATCCGCCTTTCCGGTGGATTTGGCATAGGCCGCAGCCGCATCGAGATCGGACATGACCTGCGCGTCCGGCACCTTGGACACGATCGTCTTGATCAGCTCTTGCACGTCGCTGATCGCCGCCGGGTTGCCTTGCCGCGAATAGAGCTCGGGGGCGATGGCGTAGTACCCGGCCTTTGCGAAGCGTCGGCAGAGATCCTTGATGTGCTCGTGCACACCAAAGACTTCCTGGACAACCAGGACAGTCGGGAACGGCCCGCCCTGCGCCGGCATCGCCCGATAGGCGGGCATCGATCCGTCTGCCACCGGTACCTTGACCTCACCGGCATCGAGGCCGTTCGTGTCGGTTGTGATCGTCTGCGCTGAGACTGGCTGCACCGATAACGCGAACCCGGTAGCGAGCGACGTCATGACAAACCCGCGACGCGACAATTGCGACCGCGGCAGCAACCCTTCCAACCCCGCTTCGACGATATTCACAGCTTCCTCCCGTGGGGTCTGTCTCCTTTGGCCGAGGGCAATTTCCGGCCTCGAACATCGTTCGGCAAGGGCCGATCACCAAAGAGTGACCGATCAGTAATCGTAGTTGTAGTTGAGGCCGATGCCGGTGCTGCCGGACTGGCCAGCCTCCCCACCGACCGTCAGATGCGGGCGCACCTCGATTTCCACCGTGACCTTGCTCGTCGGCGGCGAGATGCCCTGGGTGACCCCGACAGAAACCCCTGGCGCGATGTATTTCCCGGCGCTCAGTGCAGTGCCGCCCGTCGCGCTGCCGCTCGCCGCCCTCGGGTTCAGAGTGCCGGTCGTCGGCCCGGTCGGGCCCGAGCCGAACTTGAACCAATCGAGACCGAGACCCCCGCGCAGGCGGTCGAGGACACCAGGACCGCCGCCTGCGAGGGTGGCGGCCGCGGCGGCCAGCTGCAGCCCTTCGCCGGCGGTGATCTGGCCAACCCCACGGTTGAACAGCACTCGCGAGAGGATCTCGTCTTGCGGCACGGCTGGCGTCGAGCTCAGAGTGACCGTCGGCGCCGAGGCAAAACCGCCGATATTGACTTGCGCCGTGATGTCGGCCGCGCTCGCCTCGGCGATGATGTCGAGAACAGGGTCGAGCTTCGGGCTACCGTCAAAGGTGATTGCGCCGCGAGTTATCGTGAAGGTTTTCCCCAGCAGATCGACGCTGCCGTGGATCTGTTCGAGCGAGCCATTTATCACGGGGGCCGCGCTGGTCCCCGTGATCGTAAGCTTGCCGCGCCATTCGCTCTCGAGCCCGTGCCCGCGCACAAAGATATTGCGGGGCATGTCGATCTTGATGTCGAGCGTCGCCGGAAGCGCCGGTGGTTGGTTCGCCGGCTCGGGCGGCGGCTGCTTCCGGGTCTTGCTGTTGGTCTCGACGACCTTCAGCACGACGACCTTTGGCGGGAGGCTTTCCGGGAGGTTGATTTCGGCGCGATCGATGGTTAGGGGTGCTGTGACCTTCGGCGCGGTCAGCGGACCG
>DATNKF010000410.1:0-3187 GCA_035603555.1 Allostellaceae bacterium | reverse complement strand
TCCAGGCAACTCCGATCCTCAGCTTCCAGATCGCGTTGCACTAGCGCTCAGATCCCATAAGATAGTGCACCCGGAGTAACCAATATCGTCCGTGCCCGGCCTTGTGCCGGGTATCCACGGAAGCTGGCAAGGCGCGTGCCGCGGTCCGTGGATGGCCGGGTCACGCCAGGTCACGCCCGGCCAAGACGAGAGGGCGTAGCTTGGGCGCGGTCTGAGCACTAGCCGCGCACGATGCGCAGCGGGCGATAGCTATGCGCCGGCTCGGCGGCACGGTCGAGGCTGCGCGGAATGCGCCGCACCATCGCCTCGAAAGCGGGCCAGACCGCGATGAACTGCTGCATCAGCTCCTCGGGAAGGTCGAGCCCGGCATTCCGGGTCATGGCGCGGATCTCCTCGGGGGTCGAGGGCGGCAGATGGCTGAGATCGGTGCTCATGGCGTCATTTAGTCTCCTGTTCTCCGAATTCCGAGCGATTAAATGAAGACGCGTCATTGCGAGGAGCCCGCAGGGCGACGCGGCAATCTCCAGCCAGCTCGGCGCGCTGTTGACGAGATTGCTTCGCTGCGCTCGCAATGACAGACCCCTTCTGACCTCAGGAATTTCGCGTTCACCACACTAGGTTCACGCGAGATCGGGGTGGCGGCGATGCCAATCCGTCGCCTGCTGGTAGGCGTGGGCGACTCGCAATAGGGTCGGCTCGGCCATTGGCGCCGCGGCGATCTGCAATGACAACGGCAATCCCTCGGCTCGGCTGAACCCGCATGGGATCGCGAGTGCCGGCAGCCCGCCGACGCTGAACGGCATCGTGATGCTGGGTGAGCTGACGAGCCGGTCGGGCTGGTTCGGGTCCGCGAGGTCGGCGACACTGAGCGCGCCGGCAGTCAACAACGCGTCGAAGCGCTTCAGCGCCAGTGCCTGCTCGCGGGCGAGCACGGCGCGCCAGCGCAGCGCCTGTACATAGTCCTCGGCCCGGATCAGCGCACCCGGCAATACGCGGTTGCGCAGGATCCGCCCGAAATCCTGCGGCCGCGTCTTCAGATCCTTTTCGTGGATCGCATAAAGCTCGGCGATCGAGATCGTGGTCTTGCAGTCGGTATAGTCGCGCAGGCTCGACAGCTGCACCGGCTCGACTATTGCGCCGAGCCCGCGCAAGACCTCGACCGCAGCCGAGACCGCGGGCGCCAGGTCGGGGTGGGCGCCCTCAGCGTACCAATGCTCGATCAGCCCGAGGCGAAGTCCCTCTATCGGGCGCGTCAGGCCCGCGGCATAGTCCGGCACCGGGACGTCCTCACTGCCCGGATCCTCGGCATCAAAGCCGGCGATGACCTGCAGGAACAGCGCGATATCCTCCGCACTGCGGGTCAGCGGACCACAGTGATCCATCGTGAAAGTGTTCGGGAAGACGCCGCGCCGACTGACCCGGCCGTAGGTCGGCTTCAGCCCAGCGATGCCGCATACCGCAGCCGGGCCGCGGATCGAGCCACCAGTATCGGTGCCGATCGCACCCGGGACAAAGCCAGCTGCGACCGCCGCCCCCGCACCGCTCGACGAACCGCCCGGCAGGTAATTTGGGTTCCAAGGGTTGCGCGCCGGCGGCCAGGGCAAATCCCAGCTCGGCCCTCCGAGGGCGAACTCCCAGGTGGCGAGCTTGCCCATCAGCACCGCGCCCCCGGCCTTCAGCAGGGTTACGAGATGGGCGTCGGCGGCCGGCACATGGTCCTGGCACAGCTTCGAGTGCCCGGTGGTCGGGATGCCGGCGGTCTCGACGATGTCCTTGAGCGCGTACGGAATTCCGTGCAACGGCCCACGCCGCCGACCGGCCATCAGCTCGCGCTCTGCGGCTGCCGCCTCGGCCAATGCAACTTCGGGCGTCACTCGGATAAAGCTGTGCAATTTGCCGTCATGCACGGCGATGCGGTCGAGCAGCGCCCGCGTCACCTCTACCGGCGACAATTCTCGCTGGTCGTAAAGCCGGTTGAGCTCGGCGATCGTCAGAAAGGCGGGATCCATGGCGACGGGCTCCCTACGATGGGTTCAGATCTGCAACGCTAGCTCGCATCGAGCTCGGACACCAGAGACCGGTTCCGTGTTGCTCGGGAACCAACCCAGGCGATCCACTGTTACGGGTAAGTGAAACATCAGAGGGAGGGGATTATGAAAACCGCACTCGGAGCATTTGCTGCGGTGCTGCTCGCCGGTACTATGTGCACACAGCCGGCCCATGCCCAGCCAACGCCTCAGGGATCCTATCTCAACAGCTGCACGCATGTCGGGATGGATGGCAACAGGCTGATCGCCGACTGCCGCAGGCCGGACGGCGGCTGGCATCGGACGGTACTCGATGTCAACCGCTGCGTCGGCGACATCGGCAACATCAATGGTCAGTTGAGCTGCAATCGCGCTCCCGGTGAACGGTATGGGGCGAGCCCTAGGGAAGACTGGCGCGAAGGCTATGGCGCGAGCCCCAATGAAAACTGGCGCGAAGGCTATGGTTCGAGCCGCCGGGAAGAGTGGCGAGACGAGCAGAGGGCGCGTTGCTGGCACATCCTCGATCCTTTTGAAAGGGAGCGTTGCTGGTGGGGCCGCTAGCCGCTCTGGGCCGCAGTCATTCGAAACCGGAGACGACGCCGCTGATCAGATTGTCGCCATAGAGCGAGCCAAGATCGAGTCCGGCTCGATCCGCTATGGGTTCGAGCCGGGACACCAATTCGGCGAGGCGGCGCTCTGCGTCCCGGCAGAGCATTTCCCCCGCTTCGACCGTAACTGCGACAAAGCGCAGCCTATCACCCGGGCGGCGGCGCCCGACGACCGCCAGGTCAGCCGACACGACCGTGGCAATTTTCGGGTATCCGCCGGTCGTCTGGTGATCGGCGAGGAGCAGGATTGGCTGCCCCGAGCCGGGCACCTGGATAGCACCGGTCGCGATCGCATCTGAGACGATATCCCAGCCCTGGCGATGACGCAGCCGCGGGCCGTCGAGGCGCATGCCCATACGATCGGCGCTCGGTGATATGCGGAACTCGCCGGCAAGCAATGTCGCGACCGCCTCCTCGGTGAAATATTCGTGTTGCGGGCCGAGGACGACGCGGATCGGCTGGTCACCGCTCGCCGTCATTGGCGACGGCAGGCGTAGCCCGTCCCGAGCCGAGGCGCGGGCCACCCCCAACGGTACGACATCGCCGCGCCGC
>DATNKF010000409.1:0-2791 GCA_035603555.1 Allostellaceae bacterium | reverse complement strand
GCGGGTCCTTGCGTTGCGCCGCCTTCCCGGTTGCCCAGTGGCGTAATTGGCGCGCGGCTCACCGCTCACAGTTGCGGGGGCAGCCACGGCATCGGCCCCGCCTCTTCAAAAGGCGACGGCCTCACCGTGTTCCCTTTTGATCCCCGAAGGGAACCATCGACGATGATGATGCCGGGCGCAATGGCTGCGGGTCAAGGGGCCCGCCGCCGTTCAGGAGCGCTCGCGACGAACTCTTGAACAGCACCCCGCATTTTGCTACCTCCGAGGTGCGGGAGCGAGCAGTCCAACTCGCCCGCACCGGACAATCCCATGAAACTCGATCGGATTTACACCCGCTCCGGCGATGATGGCCGCACGTCGCTCGGCGACGGGGCGCGATTGCCGAAATTCCACGTGCGCGTCGCCGCTTACGGCAGCATCGACGAAGCAAACTCGGTTATCGGCATCGCCCTGCTTTATGTCGAGGATGCCGTCGTTCGCGATGTTCTGACCCAAGTCCAGAATGACTTATTCGACCTCGGCGGCGACCTTTGCCGTCCGGAACGGGAGCACCGCAAAGTGGAGCCGCTGCGGGTCAGCGAACGGCAGGTTACCTGGATCGAAGAGCGAATCGATTCTCTCAACGCGGCTCTCGCCCCGCTGGACAGCTTTGTTCTGCCAGGCGGGACGCATGCCGCGGCCCACCTGCATCATGCGCGCACGGTCGTGCGGCGAGCCGAGCGGTACATGACCGAAATCGCCTACCAGGAACCGGTCAACCCGGCCGCCCTCAGATACGCCAACCGACTTTCGGACCTGCTTTTTGTGTTGGCGCGGTATGTCAACGAGCGGGGACGAGCCGATGTATTGTGGCGGCCCGGCCTGCATCGGGCCTAATCAAAGGGCGCCGATGACCCCAGCCGATTTTGCCACACCAGCCGAAGGCCGCTATTTCGAGGATTACCTCCCCGGCACCGTCTTCGAGTGCGGCCACATCCCGGTCAGCGAAGCAGAGATCGTCGAATTTGCGCGCCGCTTCGACCCGCAGGACATGCATGTCGACCCCCAAGCGGCAGCCCGCGGCCGCTTCGGTGGGCTTGTCGCCAGCGGCTGGCACACCGCGGCGATGACGATGCGGCTGATCGCGGAGAATTTTCTGTCCAAAAAGACTAGCCTCGCCTCGCCCGGCATCGACGAATTGCGCTGGCTCAAGCCGGTACGACCCGGGGATGTGCTGCGCATCCGGGTGACCGTGATCGAAGCCACACCCTCGCGTTCGCGGTCCGACCGAGGCACGGTGCGCAGCCTCGTCGAGGCACTGAACCAGGATGGCGACGTCGTCATGAGCATGAAGCCGATGAATATCGTCCGCCGCCGGGGTCAGCCTTGAGGATCGGCATCGTCTCGGACCTGCACTGCAATCTTGCGGGGCTCGCGCGGGCGTTGACCCTCATCGGCGACGTCGACGAGCTGATCTGTCTTGGCGACAGCATCTGGGAATACCGCTTCTCGAATGAGATAGTAGGTCTGCTAAAGGAGCGTGGCGTGCGCACGATCCTCGGCAACCACGAGGAGGGTTTTCTCGGACCGCAGGGGATCCGCGCACGACAGGCGGCGTGGATCGACAGGTCGCTGTTGCGCTGGCTCGCCGAGCGGCCGCATCGCGTCGAAATGCGGCTCGGGGAGAAGAAGCTGCTCGCCGTCCACTCGACGCCGTGGGAGCCGCGCGGAGCTTATATCTATCCGCACAGTTCGCTGTTGGAGCGCTTCGCCGAGGCCGATGCCGATTTTGTCTTGTATGGCCACACCCATCACCAGCTGGTGCGCCGCTGCGGCAAGGTGCTGGTGATCAACCCGGGCTCCGCTGGCGATGCGCGCGACAGCAGCAATGGCCGACGATTGAGCTGTGCCGTGCTGGACACGGTGAGCGAGGAGGTCGTGGTGACCGATTTCCCCGAATCCCACGCCAGCTAGATTTCACCACCGAGACGCAGAGAAGGGTCGCAAATACCGTCTGTGCTCTCTACGCCTCTGTGGTGCATTTTTTTAGGCTGATTTCCGGCCGAGGAATTCCTTGAAGCCCTCGCGCGGGTGGCCGGCGGCGAGCCAGGTGGCGCGGGCGTCTTCCTCGGTGTTGAAGCGGTCGCGCCAGCCCATCCCGATTTCCTGGTGCAACAGGCGCTTGATCCCCTGCACCATGCGGGCGTCATTCTTGGCGATTGCCTGAGCCATCTCGAGCGCGGTGTCGATGAGGCGCGCGGCGGGAACCACCTGGTTCAAGAGGCCGATGCGCTCGGCCTCCTCGGCCGCGACGATCCGCCCGGTGTAGAGCAGCTCCTTCGCCTTCGGCAGCCCGACGAGCAAGGGCAATGACCAGGTCGAGTTGACCCTTCCATAGCTCGCCGCGAGAAAGCGAAAGGCGGTGCGCTCGCAGCCGATCCGCAGATCGAGGGTCGAGCTCAGCAGCGCCGCGCCGCCATAAGCGAGCCCGTTGATGGCACCGATCAGCGGCTTGGCGGAGGTCGCGATGTGCCAGGTGGCATGGCCGCGGATCTCCTGGCGGGTCGCCAATTCCTCGGCGCTGAGCCCGGCCATCTCGTGGATGTCCGCACCGGCAGAAAATGCCCGCTCGCCGGCGCCAGTCAGGATAACCGCCTTGATGTCGTCATCGGCCTCGTAATCCGTCAGTGCCTCGTCGAGCTCGCGCACCAGCGGAAAGCTCAGCGCATTGAGCTTGTCGGGGCGGTTCAACGTGATCACCGCAACCCCGTCGAAACGGTCGGTCAGAATGAATTCATAGGCCATCCTTCGT